>DASWTM010000283.1:0-16117 GCA_036402115.1 Chryseosolibacter sp. | reverse complement strand
TCAGCGGTTTTCAACGTCTTGAACAATGAGCTCTCTACTTCGCGAAGTTTGGATACTTCCCGCTCGGTTGTTTCAAGCTTGATACGGAGTTCTTTGTTTTCGTCCATGAGACGTTCCCATTCCTGAGACAAGGTTAGAAGGAAGGCGTGAACCTCATCCTTTTCGTACCCCCGGAAATTCTTTTCGAAGGTCTTCTGACGTATTTCAAGTGGTGTAATCTTCATATATCGAGTAGTTTAAAAAATGATTTGCCAAACTGAAATCCTGCGATCATCGCTTGCGCTCAACAATTGGTCGTGGTGACTCGTCCAAAGTACCTTGTTGACGGATGTTCCATGCCCTGCATGACGGGCTCTGTCAATTACCTTTAACAGCTTCACTTCTTCGGTGCTCCACACCTTAATGGACTTATCCATGCTACAAGTTACAAAATGTTTGCCATCAGGGCTAAAATCAAGGTGATTTATTGCGTACATGTGCGCCACCACCTCTTCAACCTGTTTGTACCCGGAGGCCACATCCCACACCTTAAGCCGCGCATCCCGTGACCCACTGATCAGGAAACGCGCATCGGGAGTATACCTCACGGTAAAAACTGAGTTACCATGGGCCTGCCACTCTAATTTCATACCGAGCTTCTCATCAAACACACGAATGAAGTTGTCACTGAACCCAACGGCAAGCTCTCCCGTCTTGTGATTCTGCACCATCGTGCGAACACTCTTCTCGCTTGCCTTCACCTGGTGCAACACACGCAATGAATCCAGACTGGTCAACGTAAGAACACCATCACCATCACCCACAATGATGCCGGACTGAAAACGCTGGATGTCAAAGATCGCGGCCTTCGTTATCTGTAACGATCCAACTTCCTTTTTATTCTTCCAGTCGAGTAGATGAATGCCTTCATAATTATGTCCAGCTACTAAAACATCTGTCGCTTGATCATAGTAGATAGCGTAGATCGAGTTGGGGAGGCGGGCTATCAGCTGACCGTTCTCCGGATCAAGGAGATCCCACAATACCACCATTCCATCGCCCGCGGCCGAAAAGAATTTGGATGCATCACGCGAAGGCTGAAGATTATAGATCGCATCGTTGTGACCCGTCAGGCTATGAAGTCTTTGAACTTGAACTTTGGACATGTTCGCTTATCTTTCCGAAAGTTATCAAATGCCGTTAGAAAATTTACATCGAGGAGAGGACTATGCCTGGGCGCTGTGGCGACTCGCAGAAGAAGAAGCACATCTTCGAAAGCTCGTGCCCGGCATCGAACCGATTCCCAACCACATAACAAACGCACAAAAACGGCTCGAGTTCATCGGGGCACGTGTGCTGGTAGCCGAATTATTGAAACAATGGGGCCACGACTTCCACGGCCTCATCAAAGATGAATTTGGCAAGCCGTATCCGAAAGGCTACCCGTATCAGATTTCGTTAAGTCACTCGTATCCATATGTTGCCGCGATACTTCAGAAGGATCGTCCCGCAGGCATCGACCTCGAACAACCCAAACCAAAACTGCTTCGCGTTGCACCGCGCGTGTTGCATGCGGAAGAACTCAAGGATGCTGGTGACGATGTAATCAAACATTGCATCTATTGGAGCGCCAAAGAATCGCTTGTGAAGATCCACGGAAAGAAGGATCTTGTGTTTGCAGAAAACATTCGAATAAGCCCTTTTTCCAGAGAAAAACACGGTTTTTTAATTGGCAGGCTTATTGTCGATACACAGGAGACGGCAATACCTTTGCAGTATTTTGTGGAAGCAAACTTTGTCGTTGTACTTAATCGTAACTGAAATGAAAACCATCGTAGCCTTGTTGTTCTCATTTGTTAGCATCACTGCGTTCGCGCAGCAGCTCACCGATTTCAAACTGGTTAATGTACTGAACGATCAAACCGTTTCCACAGGAAGCTACCCTTCATGCAGTGGCATGGTGATCATCTTCACAAGCAACACGTGTCCTTACGATGAATACTATCGCGCACGTATCGCGAAGTTGGCTGCCAGCTATACGGATAAAGTTCCTGTGCTTCTTGTGAACCCACAACCTGACCCAACCGATTCAAAAGAGAACATGGTAAAGAAAGCGAAGCAATTGAATTTCTCTTTCCCATACCTCGAAGACAAAAACCAAACGCTGATGACTGCGCTTGACGCCAAGAAAACTTCCGAAGCATTCCTCCTGAAAAACGAAGGAGGAAAATTCACAGTTGTTTACCGAGGAGCCATAGACGATAACGCGCAGGTAGAAGCAGACGTCCGCCACCACTACCTCCGCGATGCCATTGACATCATGCTCGCCAACCAAAAGGTCGCAACGTCCGAAGTTCGTCCGGTAGGATGTACGTTGAAGAAGAAATAGCTGAGGGTGGAGAGTGAGTACCCAAAAATAGAAAGCAATATAGGAAGCACGTGATCCTGAGCCATCCCGCTTCAGCGGGATGAGCAAGCCTGCCTGCCGCGAGACGTGCTCAGGATCCGGTGCCAATTTGTTTTTTGTTTTTTGGGATTTGGGATTTGGGATTTGAAACTTCAAACCTCCACTACCTTCCGATACACCTCATTGTAGTACTTAATCAGATTCTCCCAGTCAAAGGCTGCTGAATATTTCTCAACCGTGTTCCGTTGAATGATACGCTCCTTCAGATCTTGCTTCAGGTAGGCGTATAGGAAATCAGAAAGCTGGTGGGCACTGAAATCGAAGGTCTTCTTTCCGCGCTCGACTACATACATTCCGTTTTTGCCATGGTCTGGGAAGTGGCGGAGGAGGTAATCACCGAAGCCGGAGAGATCGCTGGTTACCGATGGAATGCCACAGGCGAGACACTCAAGTGGCGTGTAGCCCCAGGGTTCGTAGTAGCTCGGAAAAATTCCAAGATTACAGCCGCGTACAAATTGCAGATAGTCCATGCCCCACAACGGATTTGTCGAGCTGATGAAGTCTGGGTGATAGACAATCTTTACGCGGTCATCTCTATGATTCAGAAGATTTCGCGCGTGAACAAAGTTTAAGATCTCATCGCGTTCTTCATCCACCAGGCTGTGCGTGAGCACGAGTGGTTGTTTGTTGGTTTGCCACGATTGAATTGTTCGCCTGTAACGAAGCTGCCAATACTCATCGACAAAATCATTCAGGATTGGAAGGCGATGATCTTCGCGCACCGTTGCCTCCCGGAAAAGTTTCTTCCCGATTTCATTTTGAATCGCATCACACGTTTGGCGGATTTCCTCCAACACCGCCCGCGAGTGCAATACCTCGGGCTTGATGGAAGTGAAGTCGCGTCTGCTCACAAAGAACATCACAACCGTTACGTCCGCATTTTCTTGTTTCAGTCGTTCGTTGAGATGCACCAGCGCCTCAAGCGTCAGGTCAAAGCCTTTGTTCTTGAATTCAAATCTCCCGGATGTGAAGAAGTACATTGTCTTGTCCAGGTCAAAACTGTAAGACGGAAAGAAATGACCCATCACAAAACGATGGATCATCTCTTTGTACTGTGAATGAAGATTTTGAAATTCATAGAGCGTCTCAAACCGATGAATGTTCAACCCGTTCGGCAATACCGCGTCAGGTTTCCGTTTCAGGAGATGCTTACACTCACGCGCTGTTACTTCGCTCACGGTTGTGAAGACATCTGATTGTTGCGCACATCCATATTCAATCCGCGCCTCCGTTTCAATCCCGAATTTCTTAGACTCATCTTCCCAATTGAAAAAAGGCAGATGTGCGTAGAATAATGGAGAGTTGATCGCGAGATGTCTCCCTAACTGCGTTGCGTGGGTGGTAAATATCGTCTTAACCGGCTGCTTCTCGCGTTTGAGATCAAGAATCGGAAGACCTGCCATCCACTCATGAAAGTGCGCTATCAATTTGTCATCCCCATTCGATAACCTCACCACTTCATCAATGAACAACTTCACGAGAAAACCGAATGCAACGACCTGGTTGATCAAGGGGTTATCGGCTGGAAATGGAATACCATGGTTTTTCCAAAGGAGGTATTTCACTACGTTCAGCACCTTATCCTCTACCGCATTCGGATTCAGCAGTACAACCTTGGGTCTACCGGTCACAAGCCATTCGGCATACTGCACATGATAGCCGCGTTTTCGGAGAACAGCCGCTGCCTGACCAAAAATGTCCTCCACGTCATCGATAGGTTCAAGTTCGGCACCGATGTTTTTGTGGACGTACGGCCCCACGAGGCAGTAACGGCCCGCCCACTGATGCATCACCGCTGGCACTTTTGAACGAATAACTGTATAAATCCCACCAACTTGATTGCAGACTTCCCAAGCAACTTCCATCAGCAGCGCATTCGGAAGAACCGCTGAAGCTGCACCAGACCTTTTTGACATACTTTGAGCCATTTTGGCCATAATCGGCCCGTTTTAATTATTAAATCAATGCCAAACTTTCCTGAATTTGGGTCACGAGCGGGGTGGAGTACAATTTGATAAAACCACCGGGAGAAATTACCATATGAACTTCGAAAAATTTACAATCAAATCACAAGAGGCGCTGCAGAAATCAGCGGAGATTGCCATGGGCAGTCAGCAACAGGCTATTGAGCCTGGTCACTTGTTGAAAGCCATTCTGGAAACGGATGAGAACGTTGTAAGCTACTTGATCAAGAAATTGAATGTCAATAAAAACCTTCTCGATACAAAAATTGAAGAGGTCCTAAAGTCATATCCAAAAGTTTCAGGGCAGCAACCCTACCTGTCGCCTAACACTAACAGTGTTTTGCAGCAGGCCGAAAAAGAACTGAAGGAATTCAAAGACGAATACATTGCCATTGAGCACCTGCTCCTGGCATTGCTGAATGCAAAAGATAAAGTAGCAAGCTTCCTGAAAGACACTGGCTTTACACGCGTGGGTCTGATCAAGGCTATCAAAGAATTGCGCGGTGGTTCCTCTGTGCAGGATCAAAACGCAGAAGCAAAATACAAATCGCTCGAACGCTATTCCAAGAACCTTAACGATCTCGCCAAAAAAGGAAAGATCGATCCGGTGATTGGCCGAGATGAAGAGATCAGACGCGTTCTTCAGATTCTTTCAAGACGTACCAAGAACAACCCGATTCTTCTCGGTGAGCCGGGCGTGGGTAAGACTGCGATCGTTGAAGGTCTTGCACAACGCATCGTGGATGGTGACGTGCCTGAAAATCTTAAAGACAAAATACTGGTGTCGCTCGACATGGGCTTGCTCGTAGCCGGAGCAAAATATAAAGGTGAATTCGAAGAGCGCTTGAAGACTGTTATCAAAGAAGTAACAGACGCTAACGGTCAGATCATTTTGTTTATTGATGAGATCCATACGTTAATCGGGGCTGGTGGCGGAGGCGAAGGCGCAATGGATGCCGCTAACCTGTTGAAACCTGCATTGGCGCGCGGGGAACTACATGCCATCGGTGCCACAACCTTAAAAGAATACCAGAAATACATTGAGAAAGACAAGGCGCTTGAAAGACGCTTCCAGGCTGTGATGGTCGATGAACCATCAATGGAAGATTCGATTTCAATTCTGCGCGGTATAAAGGAAAAGTATGAGTTGCATCATGGCGTTCGAATCAAAGATGATGCGGTGATCTCGGCTGTCGAACTTTCGAGCCGTTACATCTCGGATCGCTTCCTCCCTGACAAGGCTATTGACCTCATGGATGAAGCCGCAGCAAGGTTACGCCTTGAGATGGATTCGCTTCCCGAAGAGCTTGACGAGCTGAATCGTAAGATCATGCAGCTCGAAATCGAGCGTGAAGCGATTCGCAGGGAGAAGAACAAAGAAAAAGAAGCTTTACTCACAAAAGATATTGCGGAGCTTTCCGAGCAACGGAATTCGCTCAAGGCAAAATGGGAAAGTGAGAAGGAAGTGGTTCATGGCATCCAACGCGAGAAGGAGAACATCGACAAACTTAAGTTTGAAGCTGAACAAGCCGAGAAGTCTGGCGACTATGGAAAAGTTGCTGAGATCCGCTATGGAAAAATCACCGAAGCAGAAAAGAGATTAAACGACCTTCAGCAAAAAATGAAAAGCATGCAGGGTGAAAATTCCTTGCTGAAAGAGGAAGTCGACAGTGATGACATTGCAGAAGTAGTTGCCAAGTGGACCGGCATTCCGGTTTCAAAAATGGTGCAGAGCGAACGTGAAAAGCTACTCCATCTTGAAGACGAGTTATCAAAACGCGTTGCTGGACAGGAAGAGGCGATTCGATTGCTGAGCGATGCTGTGCGCAGAAGTCGCGCGGGGCTGCAGGATCCAAAACGTCCGATCGGTTCCTTCATATTCATGGGTACGACAGGTGTTGGTAAGACTGAACTGTCGAAGGCGCTGGCGGATTACCTGTTCAACGATGACAATGCAATGGTGCGCATCGATATGAGCGAATACCAGGAGCGTCACAGCGTGAGCCGGCTCATTGGTGCACCTCCCGGCTACGTTGGTTATGATGAAGGTGGGCAGCTCACGGAAGCGGTTCGTAGAAAACCTTACTCAGTTATACTTCTTGATGAGATCGAAAAAGCACACCCGGATGTGTTCAACATTTTGTTGCAGGTGCTTGATGACGGAAGGCTGACCGATAATAAAGGCCGCGTAGCAAACTTCAAGAACACGATCATCATCATGACGACTAATATCGGTTCCGCTATTATCCAGGAAAATTTTGAAAAGATCACAGACGAAAATTATTTCGAGGTGCTCGAGTCAACCAAAGATGAAGTGCTCGACTTGTTGAAGAAGTCCGTGCGGCCTGAGTTCGTGAACCGCATTGATGAGATCATTATGTTCCGTCCGCTGAGCCGCGCAGACATCCGGAAAATTGTCGACATCCAGGTAGACATTATCCGTAAGCGCCTGGACGAAGCTGGCGTAAAACTCGAGGTATCCGACAGTGCGCGTGAGCGACTTTCAAAATTGGGATTCGATCCACAATATGGTGCACGTCCGCTCAAGCGAGTTTTGCAGAGAGAACTCCTCAATGAGTTGTCCAAGCAAATTCTGGCCGGTAAAGTCCACAAAGACTCGTTGATCTTTGTCGACTTGAAGAACGACACCGAGTTTGTGTTTGAAAATGTGGAAGCTGAAGAAGTGCTGCCATAAAATTTGGCGGCACTTTTTAAACAAAATTGTTTAATTCAATCTTAAACGAAAACCATACTTCGGTTCATCTCCCCTATTGACCATTAAAAGTCAAAATTTTCATGAACCAACTGACTTGGCATTATGTTATATAGATAGGTTTAAGGATTGGTGATTCCTCCGAACTCGGAGGATGTGTTGGTTTGAGGGGTTTGGTTTGAACGTCCCGCGCACAAGCGGGACGTTTCTATTTTATACGGGTTAGTGGACCAGCTCAGAAAGTTCCTGAAATTGTTTAGCATTCGTTAAAGCTGCGCCTGCACTAGTGTTATTGAAAATGATATAAGCCTCTCGCACATCCTTGTGTCCTGCAACCTCGCTCGCGATTGTTTCCAGATCTTCTCCCGCGTAAAGCGAAGTATATAAATGCGGCACTCCGTGAAAACGATGATAGAGTGTTTGCCCTGTCACCACAACCGGATCCGGCAATGTCGGATGACTCATTCCTGAGAAAATGATCTTGGCATCGCGAAAGGCTGTGTACGCTCGTTCATTCCACCACGATGCATTTCGGAATTCCACCACATTCTTAAAAGAACTATCCAGCATTTCCACAATTCGCTCAAGTCGTTCATCATCAAATTCAAAGTGAGGCGGAAATTGATAGAGCACTATCCCGTTCTTTTCTTTCAATCCTTTCTCCAATGAAGTGTAGAAATCGCGAACATACCTTTTCGAATCCTGAAGTTTCTTAAAGTGAGTGATCACGCGGGGAGCCTTTACCGAAAAGGTAAAGTTATCCGGTGCACGATCATACCATCTCTTCAGAAATTCAACTCTTGGAAATTTGTAAAACGTGACGTTCAGTTCAATGGTATTGAAGTGCTCGCAATAGAACTCGAACCAATTGCCCTTAGGCAAATCGATCGGATAAAACACGCCCTTCCACTCCACGTACTGATACCCTGAACAGCCGATTTTAAAATTGATCATAGCGTGTTGCTGCTACAACATTTATTCCCGAAAGGCATAAATGTTTTGGATGGCTTGATATGGAAAAAATGAATGACGAAAAACCTACCGTTCCGCCACAGCAGGAAGGAACAAAGAAAGATATAGACCATTCGATAACTGCCGCTGACGAGAATGATGCCCGAAAATTATTTATGATCGCGCGCAACCACCTCGTCAATGTTAATCACTGGAAAGAGTTCAGTGGTCCGGCATCCGCTACATTCCGGCTGACTGACCCAAGCGGCAAGGAGCTGGACCGAACAGTCGAGAAAGGCGACTTGTTTAAGATCGACCTTCCCGCTCCGGGACCGACAGAAGGCAAGGGCTACGACTGGGTAAAAGTGGAAGCAGTTGAGGAATCGGGTAACCCGAATGGAGACCACGAGAGCATCGCTATTCGCGTACGACCAACACCAAGCCCGCTGACACCGGGAGAAGATACCGCACACTTTTTTAAAGATTCAGCAACCAGTTCGTTTGTCTTGGAACGTGAAGGCAAAAAAGTGACGGCTGCGGTATACGGTCGGAATGAAGTGCCGAACACGGAAACACACAGCGTCATCGACAAAGTTAGAAATGCTATTGTCGGTTCAACTGCGATTCTCGGATTTTCAAATGTTCAGTGGAAAAGCCTGGTCAAAGGATTGATCGAAACAAAAGGCTAAAATTTCTTTTTAAGTCCAACGCTCAGACTTGCGATCTGCACATAGTTTCCCTGGTCGAATATCAACTCCTGTCGGGCGAAGTCGGCAGACGCGTTGAAGATAAAATTTGCCTTCATCAGCTTTTGAAATGCAAGTCCGGCACGCTGGGCATGCAGAAGGTAAATTTCATCATTACTCAGGCCAGTCGCATCTTGTATTCTTCGGATGTCGGGCGAGAAGCCAACGCCTCCTGAAATTCCCAGATAGGTTTCGGGGTCGGAGAAGTACCGCCTAACGGCTAGACTACCGGACACTGCTGTGCTGGCAATCTTATCCGGTGTCACGTAAGGCCTGATCGATAACCAATAGTTGCCGACATACCATCCGATGGAGCCGGTGTATATTGTGACTTTCGTTGCCTCGTCAAAGAAAAGGTATCGCAATCCGGCAGATGCTTCAAAGCTTTTCGGAAGTTTTGTATACAGCTCAAGCCCTGCGCGATGTTTCGGAAAAAGATCGGTGCTTGAGAAGCCGTAGTTTACGTATGCGTAAACCCCATCTACAATACGCGGGTAAGCATCGATCTCGGGCTGCACACCATTAAGTCCAAAGCGATGCGCATAGTTAAGACGACCGATAAGCGATCCCCACCGATTGGTCCGCCCGAGCTGGACAGAGGTGTAGTGCGCGGGATCAAACGTTCTATTAAACAAATCAATTCCATAAGAGATGCCAGCGGTATACCGCATCCGAGACAAACGAATGTCCTTTAAGAGCGCTATCGCTTTTGAATCGGAGGGGTTTATAAGCAAAAGATTGTTCAGTACGAGAACAGCTTCCTGTTGCTTTCCCACTTCATTAAGAATCTTTGCTTTCTTATAGAGAAGGTCTTCGTCATTTGGAAAAGACGTTAGTCCACGCTGAACAATCACTAAACCATTTTGATACGATTCAGACCAGATTTCAACATCAGCATACGCGTTGAAAGCATCAAGGTAGTCGGTCTTTTGTATGACTTTTTCAAATTCAATTCTCGCGTTGTCATATTGGCCCTCCCACGCGTAGGTACGGCCCAGCAGAACCCTTGCATCCGCATAGTCAGGACTTTTTTCCAAAATGAACTTGAGCATCTCCCGCGCTTCCTCACGCTTGCCATTATAGGCACGCTGCCTCGCCAGATCAAACAATTCATCTGTTCCAAGATTTTTCCAATCCTGCGCAGCGACCTGCCATGGCATCAAACTTAAAACGATCAATAACCGGAACAGAAGTTTCATGGCCATTAAATATTGAGGTTCGGAAAAGGATGCATTGTTTTCATGTCGTCTTTTTTGGTGACTTCTTATACTGAACAAATCCCTGTCTCGTCATTTCACCCCACGACTTCTTTCCTTTCCACAAATCGAAATTACCTTTTAATGACAACCACACAACGCGAGGGTGAAACCAAAATGGCTCGATCATCCCGGTGAAAATCATTTTCATTACATCGCGCTTCTGCGTGTACTTGAAAAATGAAACTTCTTCTGCCAGGAGTGAGAACATGGAGATGAACAAGGCGAAACAATAAACCGCCAACAACAGCGCGAGGAAGAAGCTCCAGTAAACCTTTCCAAGAAGGACGAGTATGAAAAAAAAGAGTAGTCCAAAAAACTCGACAAAGGGAGCGAGCCATTCGTAAAAAAACCAAAAAGGGTAACTAAGCATCCCCATCAAGCCATAACGAGGGTTGAAAAATATCTTGCGGTGGATGCTAAGCGTTTCGTACGTTCCGCGCGCCCAGCGGTTCCGTTGTCTGCCGAGAATCTGATAGTTTGCTGGCGCCTCGGTCCAGCAAAGTGGGTCCGGGATATAAGAGACTTTATATTTCCGTTTTTGCTCGTGCATGTACACACGCATGCGGACCACCAGCTCCATGTCTTCTCCTACCGTCTTATGATTATACCCCCCTGCCTTGATAGCAATGTCTCGTTTGAATAATCCGAACGCACCGGAAATCAGAAGCAATCCATTGAGTTTGCTCCAAGCCATCCTTCCGAGTAGAAACGCGCGGATATATTCGAGGACCTGGAACCGAGCAATCAGCTTTTCAGGAAGGCGCACTTCGATGAGTCTGCCTTCCTCCACGACACAGGAATTGGCAATGCGCACCACCCCACCCGATGCTATCACTTCGGTCTTCTCTTCCATAAAGGGTTTGACCATCTTCAACAATGCATCCGGTTCAATAATACAGTCAACATCAATACACGCGACAAGGTCTCGCCTGGAAACATTGAGGCCGACATTCAAGGCATCAGCTTTTCCTCCATTTACCTTATCTACCACCGTTAGTTTTTTAAACGCGCGGTTGCGTGATTTGTAAATTCCACGAACAGGTTTCGTCTCGATAAAGTACTGAACATCATATTCCACCTTCACCAGGTCGAATGCATTGATCATTTTTTCAAGCGTGTCATCCTTACTTCCGTCATTGATGATGATCACTTCGAAATTGTTATACATGATCGATAACAAGGACTTTACGTTATCGATGATCGTTAGGCCTTCATTGTAGGCAGGCGCCAGCAACGAAATTCCCGGAGCAAACGGTGATGACAGGATGTACTTATAATCTACGAAGAAATTTTTTCGCATGTACTTCTTCATCTCTGACATCGACAACCCTGCTAGAAAAAGATAAGCAATTGCTATCGACACAGCAAAAATCAACACCAGCGTGTTGGCGGTAAAGACGAAGATATCAAGTGCTGTTTCCGTCATGCTATTTTAGTAAAGGTTCAGAAAGATGGCGCATGAGTGCTTCTCCCTTTTCCCCTGCCGCACGCAAAAGGTCCTCGCCTTGTGCACGTGTCGACTCATCATTCAAGAGACTTTCAGCCGCTGCAAATCGAACCCCATAGTCGTCATGCCTGAGAAACTTCTCGAGGGCATCAACTTTTTGACGCGGATGCTGCGCGTGTCCTATATATTGAATGTATGACTTAGCATATTCCGGAGATGACCATATTTCTTTATCTAATGTTTTGACATCCGACAAATAGTCCATCACTTCAAGATCCGTCAATGCTTTTAACGCGGCATAGCGCAAGTCGGCTTCGGAATCTTTCAGCAGCGCTGCGAGTCGTGTAGCAGATGAATATTGCTTGAACTGTGCAGTCATCCGAACGGCAAACAGACTGACCGTCTTGTTTGGATGATCGAACCATTGGCAAAAATCCGGCAGCTGCCGGGGATCAAGCTTCTGCAACAACTCATACGCATTAAGCTGCATCCACGCGGTAACCGGGTAATGATAGTTGTCAAGAAATGAAAGCGGTTTTGTTGATCTAAGATTTGCAAGTGAGATAAATGCCTCCTCCCGCAAAATCGTGTTGCGCGATGACAGCGCCTTTTCGATCAACGGTGCGCTTTCAACAATTTGCATTTCTGTCAGCTCACGCATAGCACGTGCCCTCGCATACCAATGAAAACTCCTGAGCTGCGTAAAACTATATTGCTGCAACTGAAGCGACAGGTACAACTGCCGAAGAATATCGGCAGAGGTGCCAGTAAGATTTTTCTTCAATCGAATTAGTTGGCTGATCAATAGTTGTTTTGCAAAGGACGATTTACCAACAATCGTTCGTATCTGTTGGATTTGAAATTCAAAAGCAGAGCGAGGTATCGATTCCTGAACGGATGCATTTACAATGATCGAATTCAAAATTCCCTGCAGTGCCTGGGTGAGTGCTTCGGTTCGTTTTGCGATGGCATTTTTTCGAACACGACTGATCAATAAAATGAAAACCACGACCACAGCCATACCGAAAAAAATCGCGGCAAGAGTGAGGATGAGTCGAGTTTCCCGATCTGATGATTCCCATGCGTTGAAAAATGGCATGAGGCGGTAGGTTAACGTTTTAAAATTCGTTTTACCCTGACGGCCAGCTCTGACGGGCTGAAGGGTTTCGTAATAAAATCGTTTGCGCCAATCTCAAACGCCTGAAGCACAGTATTTTCAAGTCCTTCGGCTGACAATACGATAATGGGTGTATCGCGCTTCAATTCTTCACGAATAAAGGTGGTGAGTTCAAGGCCGGAATGAAACGGCATGTGGATATCGGTGATTACCAGGTCAAATTCCGTGCTCCGCAGCAAATTTTTAGCCTCTCGTCCATCAGGTGCGACCACCACTTCGCCCAGGTTCTCCTTCGTAAATTTGAATCGCATCATGCTTACCAATGCTTCATCATCATCACAAATAAGAATCTTCATAAAGGTGTTTAATCATTTATCCGGACGCTTTAACGCCACTTAAACTATTTGTGCGGCACCGGGATATTTTTCGAAAATTAATAAATTCCGACAATGAAATCGATTCTCAGAAACGCAAAAAGCATTCGCCTCCAATACCTTGTCTTCGTTGTAACTGTGGTTCTGACTATCGTTTGTAACCAATTGATTATCCAATACGACCTGAATCAACAAAACCAGGACGCTAAACTACTCAACCTTTCCGGCCGTCAGCGCATGCTCAGCCAACGGATTTCAAAGCTTGTTCTATATATACAACAAGACCAGGCACAGGGAACCGATTTTCGCCAAAGACTTGACACCCTTCAAAAACTTGTTACCCATTGGGAAAACGTTCATAATTCTTTAAAGAGCGGAAGCAACGAATTTGGGCTGCCCGATAGAAGGTCGGAACGCATCGACTCCCTGCTTACAAAAATAACGCCCGCGCTAACAGACATGGTGATGACTTGCCGGGCACTCATCGCAAACCCGACAGCCGAGACGATTGCCAATACTGTGTCCGTCATTGAAAAGAATGAGTTGTTCTTCCTATACAACATGGAGCGAACGGTCACAGCCTACCAGGAAGAAGCCGAAGAGAAACTTAACGATCTGAAAGCTATCGAATGGCTTCTGGCTGCAATCTCGGTAGCCATCCTGATGATGGAATTTGTTTTTATTTTTCTCCCCATGATGCGAGGCATGCGGATTGCCAACGAAAACCTATCCGAACTGAATACAGAACTCGGTGCAACGGAAGAGGAGTTACGCAGCAATCTTGACTTCGTTACCACATTGCAGGAAAAACTTGTCGCGAGTGAGAAACAATTCCGCGAAGTAGTTGAGCATGCAAACGAAATGATTTATGAACTGGACGATAAGGGTAAGTTCACGTACGCTAATCCCGTGATGGAGACCATCTCCGAATACAGCCGCGAAGAGCTGCTCACGAAACATTACCTCGACCTCGTGCATCCCGACTATCAGCAGGATGTCTTCTACTTTTACAAACGTCAACGGCAAAACAAGACCGAGTCCACCTACAACGAATTTCCGATCATCTCAAAAAATGGCTTTGAGATATGGGTAGGTCAAAACGTTAGAATGTTTTTTGAAGGGGATTGGGTCACAAAAGTAAGTGTTGTATCACGTGACATCACCGTTCTATATAAAGCACGCGAGGCAGTAATCCGCAGCGAGGAACTTTTCAGGTCGCTAACGGAAAACGCGCCAGTCGGAATCTATCAGATGGACAACGATGGAAAAGTCGAGTTCATCAACAACCGTTTCTATGAGATTGCCGGTGTGAGCAAATCTGCTGACCAAGCCACAAGGAGGAATGCGATTCACCCAGAGGACCGCGACAAAGTATTGAGTCAATGGGAGAATGCATTAAAGAGCCAGCGCGCAGTATCCATGGAGTTCCGCTATCGGACAGAAAAAGGCACCACCTGGGTAAGTAACATGATCACTCCGATCAGAACTTCCGATGGCGATGTCCATGGCTACATTGGAACGCTAAGTGATATCACGCCAGTGGTTGAAGCGAAGAATGTAGCGGAGGCTGCCACCCGCGCGAAGAGTCAATTTCTTTCCATGATGAGCCACGAGATCAGGACACCGATGAACGCAATCATTGGACTTACAAACCTCCTGCTCATGGAAAAACCGCGGACCGACCAACTCGAAAGTCTTAGGCTTCTAAAGTTCTCTGGAGAAAACTTGCTGACCATCATCAACGACATCCTGGATTTCAGCAAAATAGAGGCGGGGAAAATCACCCTGGAGAATGTAGACTTCAACTTAAAA
Organism: Chryseosolibacter sp.; assembly: GCA_036402115.1. GTDB lineage: Bacteria > Bacteroidota > Bacteroidia > Cytophagales > Cyclobacteriaceae > Chryseosolibacter. The sequence continues at coordinate 1,288 of DASWTM010000283.1, read as the reverse complement.
AAGCATCTCTCCAACACAATCGAACTCCTGCGAAACCGCGCAACTGAAAAAGGAATCAGTGTAAATTTCAACTACGACTCAACGCTTCCGCTGTTTGTCAAAGGTGATCCAACGCGTCTTGGCCAAATTGTTACCAACTTGCTGGGTAATGCAATCAAGTTTACGGAACGTGGCCACGTAAACGTCAATGTCAAACTTGAGCGCAAATCGCCAGGCAAAACTGCCATACGATTCGCAATACAGGATTCGGGAATCGGTATTGAACAAGCAAAAATAAGGCAGATCTTCGAGAGCTTTTCCCAGGCTAACGCTGACACTACACGCAAGTTTGGAGGAACAGGCCTCGGACTCTCAATCACCAAGCGATTGCTGAACATCATGGACACGGATATCCAGGTAGAGAGTACTCTCGGAAAAGGTTCAACGTTTTCATTTGTTGTAACCTTGGACGAAAGTCATCAAACGGAGAGCGAAATCACCGAAACAAAAGTAAAAAACTTTGCAGATCACAACTTGCGTATTCTCCTTGTCGAAGACAACCGGGTTAACCAGATCGTTGCCGGAAACTTTTTGAAGAAATGGGGCATTGCATATGACTGTGCAAACAATGGTAAGGAAGCATTGGAGCTTGTTAAGTCTAAAAAATACCACTTGGTGTTGATGGATTTGCAGATGCCTGATATGGATGGCTATGAAGCAACGCGTCACATTCGCACAGGGACAAATGATCCATATTTTCAAAAATTACCAATCATCGCACTCACTGCTTCAGCGATGGGTGAGATGAGTAGCAAAGTCACCACAGTCGGAATGAACGATTATGTTAGCAAGCCCTTTCAGCCAGAGGATCTGGAAGCGAAAATCGCTAAATACGTTTCGATAAACGCGAAGCCTACACGAAATGGGAAGATCAATCTCGACCTTTACACGGAAGGTGATCCGGAATTCAAACGTGAACTTGCTGGGCTGCTTATAAAAAATATTGAAGAACTGAAAATGGCGCTGCAGCATAGCATTGAAACTGGCGATGCGGAAAGTTTTGGTGCAGCCTGCCACAAAGTCAAGACCACCATTGGGATGCTTGGCGACAGTGATTATTCCAGCACAGTGGAGGAACTCAAGGAAAAGGTGCAAGCCAACACCATGCGCGATGACCGATTTATTGTATTGCTCGGCACCTTCAGTATCCTCAGCGAAAAAATTATTGCCGGTTTACAGGAAGAAATCCAATCACTATAGGACTTACGAAAATTTTCGTAACAAGTCTTGCTTAACATCCGTATAAGCT
>DASWTM010000282.1:0-2855 GCA_036402115.1 Chryseosolibacter sp. | reverse complement strand
GTAAAGCACAACACCCTTACCTGCGCGATCCACCATTTCCATTGCGTGATGGAGTTGCGTTCCACAATCGCATCGGCAGGATCCGAAAATATCACCGGTTACACAAGATGAGTGAACACGCACTAACACAGGCTCATCTTTCGACCATGTGCCTTTTACCAGCGCCATGTGTACTTCATGTGTATTTGTTTGTTCGAATGCTATCAGTTTAAAATGTCCATGTTCTGTCGGCATATCAACCTCCACCTGGCGACTGATCAACGACTCCTTCTTCACCCGATACTCAATAAGATCTTTGATCGACACAAGCTTGAGATTAAAGCGCTCTGCTACCTTCACCAGGTTCGGGAGACGAGCCATGCTGCCATCTTCGTTCATGATTTCAACCAACACCCCTGCCGGCTTAAAACCCGCGAGGCGCGCAAAGTCAATGGCCGCTTCGGTGTGGCCTGCTCTGCGCAATACCCCACCACGTTTTGCTTTCAGCGGGAAGATATGTCCGGGCTTGCCGAGCTCCTCCGGCTTGGTGTCCGGGTCCACGAGCGCACGAATGGTTTTGAAACGATCGTGTGCCGAAATACCCGTAGTACAACCGTGACCTATTAAGTCGACCGAAACGGTAAAAGGAGTTTCGAACGTTGCTGTGTTTTTGCCGACCATCAATTCAAGGCCGAGCTCATCGCATCGGTCTTCTACCAATGGAGCACAGATCAGCCCGCGTCCATGGGTGGCCATAAAGTTTACGATCTCCGGAGTGATACATTCCGCAGCACAAATGAAGTCGCCTTCATTTTCGCGGTCTTCGTCATCGACAACGATGATCACTTTACCGTTTTTGATCTCTTCGATCGCTTCCTCGATGGTGTTTAGTTTTATGTCAGTCATTTCGTATTTTTATCAGCCTTCACCTTTGTGCTTTTTTAATTCTGAGTTAATGTCGAACACTCAACCCTCAATATTGGATGATGAAGTGCAAGTCGGCTTCGATATTCCACATTTAATGAACTTCATTCATCAACATTAAATCGGCAATATTAAGTTCCTAGATTCCTATTTTGAAATCACAATCCCCAACATGGACGCAATCTCTTTCTCCGCTCCCTTCAACTGCTCGTGAATCGTAAAATATTTCTCCAGGTCTTCATCAGACGTAGCTTGCTTCATCTGTGCCAGGTTTTCTTCCATCAACCGCTGGATCAACCTGAATTTCAAACGCAGGATATTCGTGAAGGCCACATCGTGAATCAACTCTTTTTCATTCGAAAAATAAATATGGTACTTGGTACTCCAGTGCTTGCTGGCCTCATACCGGTTTGTCGTCAGGTCTGCCACGGTGTTCTTCACTGCAGGCGTTCCATGCTCCATGAAATACAACGTGTCAACGGTCTGGTGTTTTTCCGCAGCTTCGCGAAACATCGCATAAATTTCTTTGAAGATCGGATTGGTAAACTCTACATCTTCCAATTCCGTCAGCATAAAATCCATCAGGCGTTGTTCTTCATACTGGCTTTCGGCATAGTTCAACAGAAGTCGAATCGTTTCGCGTTCCTGCAGTTGCACCATGCTTGCAATGTCAGTCTTCGAAATCTGTGGCTCTGCCGTTAGCGGATCGAGCGTTTCTTTCGGAGCCTGCTTTGTCTTCTCCTGAATTTTCTTATCGCGTTCACCAATAAGAATTTTATTCAATTCAGATAACAACACCGATTCCTGAATGTTCAGCAATCGGCTTGTTTCCTGAACATAAACAGATCGCTTGATCGGATCGGGAATGACACCTATGGTTGCCACGATCTCTCGAATCGCTTCAGCTTTCTTTATCGGATCGTTCGATGCTTCTTTCGAATACAGCGAAATCTTAAACGAGATAAAATCCTGCGTGTGTTCGGAAAGGAATTTCTTGAACTCGGTGCTTCCGTGCTTGCGCGAATAGCTGTCGGGATCTTCGCCATCCGGAAGCAAAACAATCCGCACGTTCAAACCGCCCTTCAATACCAGGTCAATCCCGCGAAGGGCTGCCTTGATACCTGCCGCGTCACCATCGTACAACACCGTCACGTTCTCCGTGAATCGCCTCATGAGTTTGATCTGCTCCTCGGTCAACGCTGTTCCCGAAGACGCTACGACATTTTCCACATCCGCCTGATGCATCGAGATGACATCGGTGTAGCCTTCTACCAGGTAACAGAACTCATGCTTACGGATTTCGTTCTTTGCCTGATACAATCCGTAGAGCACGTTGCTCTTGTGATAGATTTCCGTCTCAGGAGAATTGATATACTTCGGCTGATCCTTTTCCTTCGTGAGGATGCGCGCGCCAAAGGCAATCACTTTCCCGGAAAGGTTGTGCACCGGAAAGATCACCCTTCCGCGAAAGCGATCGTATTTCTTTCCTTCGTCTTTCCGGATGAGAAGGCCTGCTTTCTCGAGCATCTCCTCGGTATATCCTTTGCCAGTAGCCGTCCGCGTTAGATTGTCCCATTCGTTCAACGCATACCCAAGCTCAAATTTTTCGATCGTGCGATCGTTGAAACCCCGCTCACGGAAGTAACTTAATCCGATGCTTTTCCCTTCATCGTTGTTGAGCAGGAGATCCTTGTAGTGATCTTTCGCAAAATTCATCAGGATGTAAAGGCTGTCACGTTCACTTTGAGAAGCCCGTTCTGCATCGCTTCGTTGCTCCTCTTCCTTTATCTCAACACCATATTTTTTGGCGAGGTAACGAATCGCTTCGAGGTAGCTCATTCCCTCGTGTTCCATCACGAACGTTATCCCATCGCCCCCCTTGCCGCTGCTGAAATCTTTAAAGATGCCTTTGGAGGGGACAACGTAAAACGATGCGGTTTTTTCGTTCGTGA
>DASWTM010000281.1:0-12880 GCA_036402115.1 Chryseosolibacter sp. | reverse complement strand
GGTTTCCATTTTTAATGAGGCAGGTTACAAGCGAAGAAAAAGTGCTCCACCTATGAACGCGCAAGGTTATACCATTCAGCATTTTGATCTATCCCAGAATGAGCAATCATTTCAGACGAAAGGTGCGCAATACTGGGTCTTTTGGTATAAGTCAATTCCGCTTGGTGAAAAATATATTGAGTCATCAGATGGATGGACGGACGAAAAATTTTACAACCTCTGTGCCGCAGTCATTCGCCCAACATTGAAAGATTACCACGCGCAGAATTCAAGCACAGTTCTCGACAAGATTGAGCCATCGCTTCAGGCCATTCAGCTAGCCTGTAACAACGTTCTTCAATCTTATTTACCGGAGCGGTTGCCGTCTTCCTGCGATGTGAGCGTAGTCATCTGCACGCGTAATCGTGCGCAGCAGTTGCAACAGTGTTTGGAGCGATTGCAGCAACAGGTGTGCAAACCTGCAGAGATCATCGTGGTGGACAACGCTTCGGCTACTGACGACACTCGAAAAGTCACTGAAGCGTTTGCCGGAGTCCGGTATGTACGGGAAGACATTCCAGGGCTGGACTATGCGCGTAACCGCGGAGCGCTCGAAGCAAAAACAGATTTGATTGCCTATACGGATGACGACACCATTCCAAATCCCTATTGGGTATTCCGGGTCTACGAAACATTTCGCGACCCGTCTATTGCTGCGATGACGGGGTTGGTCATCGCGGCTTCGCTTAAAACGGAGGCGGAAATCATCTTTGAAAAATACTGGCCTTTTAACCGGGGCTATTTGACTAAACTATATGACTATCATTTTTTCAGTGCTAATCTTAAAACTGGCCCGCCTGTGTGGGAGATCGGTGCTGGCGCCAATATGGCGTTTCGTAAAGACATCTTTGAGGAGGTTGGGTATTTCGATGAGCGTCTAGATGTCGGGGCTGCAGGATGCAGTGGCGACTCGGAGCAGTGGTACCGAATCCTGGCAAACGGTTTCAATATCGTTTACAATCCGTTGGCGGTTGTGGAGCATGCACATCGGCATTCGATCAAAGACCTGAAAAAACAACTGTATGGCTACATGCGCGGCTTTACCGTGGCGATTCTGATTCAATATCAAACGTTTGGTCACGTTGGCAACCTCCGTCACCTGATCAAAGTGTTCCCCTTCTATTATTTGACATTACTCGGCAAAGGCTTTCCGTTTTACAATGCTCAATACCGGACGATACTGTCTGAAATGTCAGGCGTCATCAGCGGACTTTTCTACTACTGGAAGCATCGCGATTCAAGATCTAAAAATATTCTACGATGGAATCAATAGATAACATGTCACCAAAAGTGTCGGTCGTGGTGACCTGTTACAACCACGGCAAATATCTGGCGGATGCCATACGAAGCATCCAACGTCAGACCTATCAGTTGATAGAAATTGTTGTTGTCGATGACGGCTCTTCAGACAATACGCGCCAGGTTGCTGAAAGCTTTCCGAATGTAAAGTATGTTTACCAGGAAAATGCTGGCCTTTCTGCAGCGCGCAATGCAGGAGTCGCGCATTCCGCTGGGAAGTACATTGTGTTCCTTGATGCCGATGACTGGCTCTACGAAGAGGCGATCGCTATTAATCTGAATTACCTCAAACGTAACAAGCATTGCATGTTCGTTTCTGGAGGACACGATAAAGTAGATGAATGGGGTTATACAATAGAAGAGGAGACACCAAAAGTTGTTCACAAGAACCACTACGCTGAACTTCTTCAGGGCAATTATATCGGGATGCATGCCACCGTGATGTATCAACGAAGTGTTTTTAACGAATTTCAATTTGATACAACGCTGCGCGCGTGTGAAGACTATGACCTCTATCTTAAAGTAGCGCGCAAATACCCTGTTTGTTCTCATGATGAGAAAGTTGCAGCGTATCGGATCCACGGATCAAACATGTCCAAAGATTACGTGTTGATGCTGGACAGCGTCTTAAAAGTATGTCATCGGCAAAAGCCATCACTGGCCAGACACGAAGTTCAGTATTATAGGGCAGGCCTGAGGACCTGGAAAGATTACTATTCCGATAAACTTTTTGCATCGGTTTGGGAACGCATCGGTCAGGATCGCTCGTGGCCATCTTCAAAGCAGATGAAAATGCTTGTGGCTAACAAACCGAAAAAGGTCACAGACTATATTATCAAAAAATTGGCCACCGATACAAGGGATTCGATTAAGGCAAGCCTGCCGGAATCAGCGCTAAAGGCTTTGCACGAAGTGGGTGTATACAAGCGTTATACACCATCAGTCGGAAAAATAGATTTAGGTGATTTGAATCGCGTTACGCCATTTAGTTCCGACTTCGGATTTGATCGGGGAGGCGCGATTGATCGTTATTATATCGAGCAATTTATCAGCGCAAACAGCGACTCGATTCACGGAACAGTGCTCGAGATTGGAGACAACGAGTATACGATGAAGTATGGGCGAGCACTTTCAAAGAGCGACATCCTCCATGTAGACTCATCAAACTCGAAAGCAACGTATGTTGGTGACATCACCAACGTCCCCCAAATTCCTTCGGGATATTTCGATTGTATCATCTTCACCCAGACACTCCACCTGATCTACGATTTCAAGAGTGCATTGCATACGTGCTATCGCATCTTGAAACCTGGCGGATGTCTTCTGCTGACAGTGCCGGGAATCTCTCAAGTTGACCGCGGCCCGTGGAAAGAGTATTGGCTGTGGTCGTTCACCGATTCAGCAATTAAGAAGGTGATGGCAGAAACATTCAATGGTTCCGAAGTGAGTGTGGCGACCCATGGCAATGTTCAGGTGGCGTCAGCCTTTTTGTATGGCATGGGATTACCTGAAATATCAACAAAGGCACTACAGTTCAATGATCCCGCTTATCAGTTAATAATAACAGCAAAAGCGATAAAGCACTAGAAAGAGTGATGTTTAAGGGAGTTTGGAATCGGATTAAGAGTAGACTTCAGAAGAAGGCGGTCATTCTCATGTATCATCAGGTGTGTGAGAAGAAAGCCGACCCATGGCAGCTTGCCGTGTCGCCAGAGAACTTTCAGTATCAACTGAATCATCTCAGGAATTTCTTCGAGGTAGTCTCCGTGGATGAGTTGGTCGCGACTGTTAAAACAGGGAAGCTTCACGGAAACCTAGCAGCCATTACGTTTGATGATGGTTTTGTTGACAACTATACCAATGCAGCACCGCTTCTGGAATGGTTTGAATTGCCAGCAACTTTTTATCTGACATCAGGCGCCATAACAAACGCACGAATGTTCTGGTGGGATGAACTTCAATTTATCATTCTCGCGACAGAATCGCTTCCAAAAAAACTGGAGATCAGAATTGGGCCCGAAGATTTTCGTTTTGAGTTTAAACGCGATCAGGTGCTTAGGCCTAACATCGCGCAGGAAATTTCAACCTGGAGCTATGGTGCTCCGCTGAGGAACGAACGTATTGAATTGTATTTCAAGCTATGGGAACGCATACAGCCTCTTCAGCACCTCGATCAGTATACGATCATGCGCATGTTGAGGAGGTGGTCAAAGATCGAAAACATCCCTCTCGGACAGAACGCTCCTATGCAAAGCTACCACGTGAAGAAACTTGGTGCGAACAAATTATTTACACTCGGGGGGCACACTGTGAATCATTCAATGCTTTCGGCACAGACGGAGTTGGTGCAGTCATACGAGATCAAGGATTGTAAAGTTGAGATTGAGGAGATCTCCGGAAAACCTGTTAACGGTTTCGCATACCCTTATGGCAAGTATAACCACAGCACGAAAATGTTGCTTGAAAAGAATGGTTTCAATTACGGGCTGACCACAGAGGAAGGCGCTGTAACCGTGAACTCGGATTTGTATCAACTACCCCGTGTGCAAATAAAAAATTGGAATGAGAAAGAGTTTTCGTTCCGTCTTAAACAAGTAATAAATAATTGAGGTATGAGTGTGCAGGAGAATCCATTGGTATCCATTGTTCTTTGTTTCTACAACGAGGAAAAATTTATTGAAGAAGCAATCGCAAGCGTGATTGCCCAGGACTACAAAAACTGGGAGCTTATTCTTGTGGATGACGGATCATCGGATCAGAGTTCAGCAATGGCGAAAGAGTTCGCCCGTAGATACTATAGCAAGATCTTGTATGTTCAACATCCGGGTCATTGCAACGAGGGGTTAAGTGCGAGCCGCAATCTCGGAATCAGCAAAGCGAAAGGCCAATTCGTTGCCTTCCTGGATGCGGATGATGTCTGGTACCACAATAAGCTAAGCGCGCAGCTCGGCATATTCGAGCGGAATCCGGAGGCAACGGTATTGCTGGAGGCATCGCAGTATTGGAAGTCGTGGGCATCGGACAAAGAGAAAGACGTTGTTGTTTGCGTGGGCGTGCATGAAGGCCTGTATGAGGCTCCCGAGTTGATGTTACAATTGTACCCGTTGGGGTCCGGTGCAGCACCATGCCCGTCAGGGATCATGGTAAGAAGAGACGTTCTCGATCGCTGCGAATTTGAAGAAAGCTTCCGCGGAATTTTTCAGATGTACGAAGACCAGGCATTCCTCTGCAAAATTTACCTGCGCGAAAAAGTTTACGTTTCACACTCGTGTCACAATCGTTATCGTCAACGCGTTTCATCGCTCGTATCCTCAGTTTATGAAACGGGCAAATATGATATGGTGCGAAAATATTATCTGCAATGGTTCCGGACCTACCTCAAGCACAAGCGCGTGCTTAACAAACGCATATGGACGCTGTTGAATCAGGCAGCGATGCCTTACACTGAGCCATTCCGGTATCAGCTGACGCACATCTATCCAAAGGTTGTAAAAGCGATTGCAGCAAAATGGCTTGTGAAACTGGGAGTCTTGAGCTACTCAAAATAAAGGTATGAAAACGCCAAAGGTCAGTGTACTTATGCCCGTGTATAATGCCGAACGCTTTCTTCGGGAAGCGATCGATAGTATACTGATTCAGACGTTCGAAGATTTTGAATTTATCATTATCGATGATGGGTCAACCGATTCGAGTGTTGATATCGTCCAGTCTTATGTGGATCCGCGCATCCGTTTTTTCAAGAATGAGGTCAATCTTGGGATTTCAGAAACGCTGAATAGAGGGATTCGTCTCGCTTCATGTGAGCTTATTGCGAGAATGGATGCCGATGATGTGAGCTACCCACATCGCCTGCAAAAGCAGGTTGACTACATGCAGGCTCACCCGAATTGCGCGTTGCTTTCGACCTGGGCACGCGTCATCACACACGACAAGCGTTTTGTCCGTCTTGAGCGATATCGTTCAAAATTTTACTACTACAATCTCACCTTCGAGTGCTGGATGTATCATCCGACAATCATGTTTCGAAAACAACCTGTCGAAGCCGTAGGAATGTACAGCATGCGGTATTCTGAGGATTACGACTTGTTCTGGAAAGTATCCACAGCCTTTGAAATTGGAAATCTCGCTGAAGCACTGGTTGATTACCGACTATCTCCAACGAGTTTAAACACGGTATTAAAGAAGGAGGAGTACGATATCGCCAATGAGCACAACGTGCTCCGCAATATCCGGTACTACATGGGCAGCGATTTTAAGATCTCAAAGCCAGTTCTCGAGTGTCTCAGACATAATTTTGAACCGATCGTTGCGCTCCAAAGTGTTGATGAGATTTTGGAAGCATTAAAAGTTCTGTCGTCCATCACGGACAAAATTCTCACATACCAAAATCCAAACCGAAACGAGGAAGACGTTCGCGGTGCCCATTACTTCAAGAGAAACTTCATCGTTGCGCAGGTCTGTAGGCAGTTGCCTCGCAAGAAAGCGATTGAATTACTTCTCAAGACCCATTCATGGATGGTGCTGGCAGAATGGACCAGGCATTCTGTACAGTGGAGGCTTAGACGTCTTGCAAAATCATTTATGTAATGACTGCGTTGGCTCACGATATCGATCAGCGCAGAATTCCGCTCAGTCCTCCTGCCGTCCCTCCGGTGGTTCAACCGATCAGGCCTTTATGGTCAATCATGATTCCCGTTTATAACTGCGCGAAGTACCTGCCAGAGACCTTGCTCTCCGTTTTGCTTGAATGCAAGGATCGACCTGAGGTACAAATTGAAGTCGTTGATGATGCAAGTACTGATGCAGACATTGAATCGATGGTGGCAGCCTTAGGACACGGCAGAGTTAGCTACTATCGGCAACCCATGAACGTTGGTAGCCTAAGGAATTTTCATGCGTGTTTGCTTCGTGCGAAAGGGGTGTACGTCCATCTTCTCCATGGTGATGACAGAGTTCGGTCAGGCTTTTACATGCGCATGGAATCCTTTTTTGCGCAGCATCGGTCTGCAGGTGCAGCCTACTGCAGATACGCATACATTGATGAATTGGGAAAGACTCTGTTTTATCACGAGCGTGAACTGGCAACGGAGGGCCTATTGCCTGATTTCGTTTCAAGGCTTGGAGAAAGGCAGCGAATTCAGTATGCGGCAATGGTTGTAAAGCGCGAAGTGTACGAGAAACTGGGAGGATTTTATGGAGTCGAATATGGCGAGGATTGGGAAATGTGGATGCGAATTGCTTCTCACTATCCGATCGGTTATATCCCGGATGTCCTGGCGGATTACAGAAAGCATCAATCTTCGATTTCTGGCCGATCGATTTTGACAGGAAAAAATTTAATTGAACTCAGGCAAGTGATGGATCGGATCGAGCCGCTACTTCCTGAGGAACGTAGAAATGAAATAAAGAAGTCGAGTCGAAAGTTCTATGCGCATTATGCTTTGCGAACAGCCAATCAAATTTGGACTGGAGCGAAGCACAGGGGAGGAGTGAAGGCGCAAGTGAAGGAGGCATGGGCGATGCACAAGGACGCAGCGCTGATCTTTAAGATTCTTAAGCTTTACACTAAAATCACCTTGAACATATGAGCAAAGGCGTATCCATTATCATTTGCTGCCACAATGGCGAGCGCAGACTTCCCGAGACTGTTCGTTACATCGCGCAACAAAAGGTGCCTGCGTTTATTCCGTGGGAACTGATTCTTGTGGATAATGCTTCAACCGATAATTCGGTGAACATCACCGAGGCAGTATGGGATGTTTATCGACCGACAGGTAGCCTCCGCGTTGTGTCCGAATCTCAGCTTGGACTTAGTTTTGCGAGGGCGCGTGGATTTCGGGAGGCAAAGTATGAATACGTCATCATGTGTGACGATGACAATTGGCTGTGGCCGGATTACGTTTCGCTCACGTATTCCATCATGGAGAGGAACTCGCGCATCGGGGCGCTTGGCGGATTCGGTAAGATAGTGTTCGAGCACGAGCCGGAAGGTTGGCTTAAGAACTCCCGCATCTTCGCAGCAGGTGAGCAATGGCACACCACCGGCAAGGTCAAGTCCTGTCGGATCTATGGTGCAGGCTGTGCTGTGAGAAAATCGGCTTATGAGAAGTTAAGGCAAGTTGGTTTTAAGAGCTTATTAGTCGATCGAAAAGGCTCTGAACTCAGCTCTGGTGGTGATCACGAGCTGTGCTACGCGCTGTCGATTATGGGTTACGATATCTGGTACGATGACCGCCTCAAATTTTTCCACTTCATCACGAAAGAACGGCTAACCTGGGAGTACTTTATCCGCTATGCCAAAGAGAGTACGGCTTGCTTTGATGTGTTGACTTCCTACAAAATGATCGCTCTCGATATCAACAGTTATAAGTTTTCGTTTGTTGTGTTGGCAAGGGACTTCGCGTATTGCCTCAGGCGATTCATGGTTGTGCTAGCGCAACAAGCTTTTACAAAGAAAAATAGCGTGTCGGGAAAAGTCCTGCACTTTAAGCATGTTATTCTTAAAAGCAAGATTGTGTCCTATTTCACGAAATTTGACGCCATGATCAGAAACCATAATGAGATCCTGAAATTCAAAGAGGCGTGCGTGAATGCGCAGCTCATTACTCGTCCGAGCCTCAGGCCAACACCGATGTTGTCTATTTTCTCTTCAAGACTTTTTCGACAGCCTCAATAATATTTTCTGGTCCGAGACCGTACTTCTTGAGGAGTTGGGTTGGTGTTCCGCTTTCACCAAACGAATCGTTGACGGCAACCATCTCGATCGGAGCAGGGTTAAAGCGTGAAAGAACCTGAGCAACGCTGTCGCCAAGACCACCATTGATCTGGTGTTCTTCGCAAGTTACCGCGCACTTGGTTTTCTGAACGGATGCCAGGATTGCGTCAACATCCAAAGGTTTTATGGTGTGAATATTAATTACCTCAGCGCTGATTCCGCGCTCAGCAAGTTTTGCTTCTGCCTCAATAGCATTCCAAACCAAATGTCCGCAAGCGAAGATCGATACATCTTTACCCTCGATCATTTTATCTGCTTTGCCGATGGTAAAGGGTCTGTCCGGTGCAGTGAATATTGGCCAGCTTGGTCTGCCGAAACGCAGGTATGCAGGGCCAACGTGATCGCCCAGCGCCAGCGTAGCAAGGCGTGTCTGGTTATAGTCGCAAGGTACAATGACCGTCATGCCTGGAAGCATTTTCATCATACCGATGTCTTCCAGAATCTGGTGTGTGGCACCGTCTTCGCCAAGCGTTAAACCAGCGTGGGATGCGCAGATCTTTACGTTCTTATCGGAATAGGCGATAGACTGACGAATCTGATCGTATACACGTCCTGTAGAAAAGTTAGCAAACGTTCCGGTAAATGGAATTTTGCCACCAATGGTCATCCCGGCCGCAAGCCCCATCATGTTCGCTTCCGCAATACCGACCTGGAAGAATCGCTCAGGAAAATCTTTCTTAAATGCATCCATCTTTAACGAACCTGTCAAATCCGCGCACAAGCCGACAACGTTTGGGTTTTTCTTTCCAAGTTCATGAAGGCCAACGCCAAAGCCTGAGCGAGTGTCTTTCTTTTCGGTAAAGGTGAATTTTGTCATGGTTGTAAAATAAATGCTGTGGCGAAAGTCGGAAATTATTCCCGAACTGCCAGCGGTCTGACCGTGAAAGTGTTAATGATTTGTTAACCCGTTAAAAATCACCCAAAAGGGATTTAACCTCATCTCAATCGTTTACGTACTTGAGGTAATTCCACGAAACTATGGCCTCTGCTACTGAAACAAACCGTAAATTTTTAATCTGGTTCCTGATTGGTGTTGCAATCATGCTTCTGCCTTGGTTTCTACTGTCGTGATTACTGGAACATGTTGATGTTCAAGGTCACGCCCGACTTCACTTCAATGGTTTTGAGCTGAGTAAATTTGCTGCCTCCGGCCTGCTTTGCGCGGAAGGCAACTTTATATTTGCCGGGCAAGAGATTGTAGGAGTGAATCGTCTGGGTTTCATCCAGGTTGCAAACCCACTTTGACTCACCTGTCGACAGAATTTCGAAAATACTTCCAATCCCTTTCATCAGGCTGTTGATGTTTAGTAAACCGGTAGCGGGAATCGTTAATGTTTGTGTTTGGTCGGCAGCAATATTGACTTTGAAATTTCTTCGCGGGAGCGTCAATGTTTCAACCTCATACTCACCTGCGAGATACCGATACGGCTCGTTGCTTCGCTGAATATTGAGCATAGAAGATTTCCCTGGCTCCCGGATGATGAAAGTAAAACTGTTTCCTCGTCCCTCTGGTTTTATCACGAGGTAGCCTTGCGGTGCCGCGATCGACACCATGTTATGACTTCCCGCAACCAATTCCACATTTTTCTTTATGACAGGAGGCACGGTATTAACAACGATGTCGTAGGGGACAACCTGATCTACTTGCACAGAGTCCGGACGACCTAGTCTGTCGCGGTAATGTACGAACTCATAGGATGAGATGCCGGTCACGCTGTTTACAAAACTGACATCAATATTGGTTTCGACTGGCTTGTTATCACCATTTAGCAATTCGATACTCACGGTTGTTTTGGCAAGCGATGTCTCAATGCTTTTGTTCAGAATTTTGTTGAAGCTGTCTGCATTTTCGGAGTCGATGTATTTTCCCATGCAATCCAGTGCGGCACCTCCCTTCAAACCGAGTCCGATGACATAGGGGCGAAGGAACACGCCTTTTTTCTGCAACTCGCGTGACATCGCGCAGGGGTCACCCCCGCAAGACTCAACGCCATCGGTGATCAGAATCATGATGTTGCGATACCCAGCTGCAGTAGGAAAGTCTTTTGCTGCCTGTTCAATGGCGAATGTTATGGGTGTGACACCTTTCGGAACGATTGACTTAATGCGCTGGATGATGGCGTTGTGATTCTTTTGTCCGAAGGGGACTTCAAGCCGGCTGTCTTTGCAATTGTTTGCTGATCGGGCAGACTGATGGCCGTACACTCTCAAGGCAATTTCCAACGATGGGTTTACACGCAGCGAATCAACTAATTTCGTGAGTATTGATTTGGCAACGTCCATCCTGGATTGTTGCTTATCCCACAGCGCCTCCATACTTCCTGATCCATCCAGCACAAATAGAATTCGCGTCTTTTCCGGGACCACTTGTTGCACCTTATTTTGTGCAAACCCAATTGACGACAGCAGGAGAGCTGTCACCAAGGGTACAAGCCGTATTGTTGCGATTGACATGCGTAATTATAACTGAAAAATTGCGCATGGATTGTGTCTTCAACAAATAAAAACAGAAGCCCCTGGAAAGAGGCTCCTGCAAAAAATTACTCTACTACCGACTAGATCAAACCCTTTATTGATGTTGAGATGGAAATTGTGGCATTTGCCTGAACTTTAATGACGGGTGTGATTGAACCGTTCACCGATGTTTCCGATTTTAAAAGAGCATCGAAGCTCATGCGACCCGACTCTGTATTTTTAGAATAGGCGGCAAATACTAATTCATATTCGCCTTCCGGAAGATATGCAAGCGTGTAGACTCTGCCGGTCAGACTTTCTTTGACTAAAGCACTGGCGACAGCATTTTTAAATTGAATTCCATCGGTGCCCTGTCCCTGTGTTTCAGTAGCCGCATTGAACGACCCTTTTTTGTACGCATACACTACAATCTTCTCGGGGTTAGCGTTCGATGAGTTTTCATACGTCCCTTTGATCATACCAGACTTCTCTTTGGTCACAACGCGCACAGCACTATTGAGGTTTGCCTCGCTGACGAATGAATATTTTACGTTTCCGTCATCCGAATAGCGGATCGCTTTTCGCAAGTCGAAATCGGCAACCACAGCAGTCTTCGTGTTCTTCATGGTCGACCATGATTGATTAGCAACGACTTCAACCTTGCCCGAGGCGTTGTCCTTCAGTTTGTATTTTGCGCCATCGGCAGCAAGCACGTAGCATCCGGGAGCGTTTCCTTGTGCATCCGTGTTAAGATCAAGCACAAGCACAAGCGAGGAGTACGCTTTCGCATCCATCGTCTGACTTCCAAGAACTTTGGTGTTTCCGTCCTGTAGTGTCTTCAAATCAATGGATTGTTTTGTAAATCCCGAGACGGATTGACCATCTACTTTTACATCCGCCACGGTAACAACAACGCTTTTAACATTCGCATCGTCAATGGGCGCATCGGTTATCTGAAACTCTACTTCACCAGTGCCCATCGGTTCATCCGAATCATTGCAGCTCATAAACAGCGTCACGGCACAGCCAAACAAAACTGCCTGCATCCAACTTAGACTTTTCATCTTCATACTCATTAAAAAATTGGTTGTATTTAATCGCTCACATATACGGGACAGCTACCGAATGTGAACACCGCAACTCCGATCGGAGCGACAAAATGATGGGATAGAAAATAAGCGACAAAAAAAAGACGACAAACTGCCGTCTTTCCGTTATTTAGATTTTGTCTTTATTTGTGGAGAACTTCCACAGTTTGATTCAAATTCGTCTTTCACGTTCAGGAATTTATCCCGACTATACTGACAACGTCTGGGTCAAATCTTAAATCTTAAATTTTAAATTAATAATCTCCCAACGTCTCCTCCAACTGCGCCAACGCTTTCTTTAACTCCTCATCATTCGGAGCGACTCCATGCCACTTGTGTGAACCCATCATATAATCGACACCGTAGCCCATCTCTGTTTTCATCAAGTTCATCACAGGCTTTCCTTTTTTAGTCAGCTTTTGTGCGTTCTCGAGGCCTTGAACTACTTCTTCAATTTTATTTCCATCGAACGCCTGGACAGTCCATCCGAATGATTCCCATTTTGCTTTGAGATCGAGGAGCGACATGATCTTTTCTGTGGGGCCATCAATTTGTTGTCCATTCACATCGATCGTAGCAATCAGGTTATCCATCTTGTGGTGCGGTGCATACATCGCAGCTTCCCAGATCTGACCTTCTTGTTGTTCTCCATCACCCATCAACACATACACGAAACGATCGTCACCATTCAGTTTTTTCGTTTGAGCTGCACCGATGGCAACGGAAAGTCCCTGGCCAAGCGATCCCGATGCAATACGGATTCCCGGAAGGTGTTCATGCGTTGCAGGGTGACCCTGAAGTCTTGAGTTGATGAATCGGAAAGTTGACAATTCTTTGACATCAAAATACCCGGCACGAGCAAGCGTAGCATACCAAACCGGAGAGATATGACCATTCGAAAGGAAGCACAAGTCTTCGCCCTTCCCATCCATGTTAAACTTCGGATCGTGCTTCATGATATGAAAATAAAGCGCCACAAAATATTCAGTGCAACCAAGAGAACCTCCTGGATGGCCTGACTGGCAGGCATGAACCATACGAACGATATCTCTGCGGATTTGCGAGGAAAGTTTTTTGAGTCGGTTGAAGTCAGGTTGCTGGCTCATGGGATGGAAAAAGTTTGGCGCGAAGATAAGAGAGGAGAAGTGACCGTCCAAATAGCAAGGCGCTGGCCATTAAGCCATTCGGTCGAATAAAGGACTTCTAAGCATACTTTTAGGTCGAC
>DASWTM010000280.1:0-24601 GCA_036402115.1 Chryseosolibacter sp. | reverse complement strand
GTAATTCGCTCGCCTCTTTCAGAAGTCTTTTTGATTGTGCTAACGCCCGAGCTGAAAGATCATCGTTATAACCTTTCAAGGCCCTGCTTGCTGCGGCAAACGTAGTGGCTGCACGCAGATCAAGCGCGGCATTTCGGGTTGTGAACGCCCACATATCGTCCTTCACTCCACTCGACCTGCCGTCTGCTGCTATCTCATAAGGACCAAGCTTCGGATTGTATGGCAGGCCATCCGTTATCGAAGCTGCATCACCAAGGTGATGGTAATTGTCGAGAACAGCATTGGAAAGCGTTTGCGTCATGTGTCCTACGTTCTCGGCCTGCGCCACGAGGTTCAACGTACCGTGTTCGATAAACTGCAACACATCCGGAGTTCCATCGGGTCGATGAAGATCAACGTAGCGTTGCTTTTGATCAACGAAGGTCTGATCGCGCATCGGCTTGAAGTATTCCCAGGTGTGAACGAAGTTTTGCACCACATTGATATTCGCTCCTGTCTCGATATCAAAATCGCCTGCATCAAAAAATCCTCCAATGTTTAATCCGGGAATCAACTCCAATGCTTTATACTTCGTATCCGTTGTTGGTCCTTGTGCGTGCAAATCGAAGTGATCGGTGTTTGGTGGCGCCTGCAGATATCCTTCTTTGAACGGCTCGCCATGCCAGATGCGGTAGCCTTCATTCACCACCATGTGGTTCATATGGATGGGAATCCAGATATCGCTTGTAGCATCAGTGATCTCATTGTATACATTATTGTCGATGATAAAGTTGTTTGTTTTAATGGTGCCATACTTCAGATAATAGATGCCTGGCGTTTTCACTGACGTGAAGTCAAACTTGACATAGTTGTATTTAAAATAGGTGCCCCACTCCGTGATGTTTCCGCTAAATACTTCTCGGTCCGTTCCGTCATCGTTCAGCTTGTGGACCGAGACTTTTGCAACGGGTTTGTCTTTTTTGTCGAGTTCAATGACAGCAACTTTTGTTTGCGAGGGAACGTAACCTACTTGCGAGAACCCAATGTTGGGTTCCCTTATCCAACCCGGAACAGCATTCGGCTCAACAGTCCAGGTCAGAACTTTTCCGGTTTTAGCGGAAGGCAAAATACTCCTCACCACAAACCAGCCATTCTGCGCCAACACACGACCATCGTAAAGCGTGAGGTCGGCCTCCTGAGAAGTGATTTTTACTAATCGTGACGGTTCATCCGGTGCAAGTATCATGGTGCGCCCGGTTTCAAGCGGAAGCGGATCAATAAATTTTCCCGTGCCTCGATCATCTGAAGTTTTATAACCTTTGAACTGCTTTGGTTTTTCACTGTCGGGTCGTGTGACGGTGTTGCCCACCACATAGCGTGGAACCCGATTGTATCGCCCATCCATCAAATACGTTTTTTGCCAATATTGTGAAGGAAGAAATTCCAGATTAAATCCAGCTTTTCCCTGAAGCGCTTGTGGCAATGGTTTGTCGAGGTAAACAGCGATCTCCACTCCGTTCCCCTTTGCCGTTACAACAACGCGTGAATCGAAATCATAATCTTTATATCGCAGCGTAGCCTCGATGGATTGAGATGCGGCATTCACCTTTCGGTTCAGGATCTCGGGGACAAGATCCCATTGCTCCGGAGTGTTGGAAAGTCTTACTGCACCACCTTGCGCGGTTCTTACACCATGGTGGATCAATTCTATACCTGCATTCTTCTCATCGTTAAAACCACCGGTGAAAAGGTTGTTGTAAACAAGAACGTTAACTCCTTGCGTTTCGAAGTATTCGAGCTTGTTTAATTTCAGCTGCTGCGCGTAGACCCCCATGCCTGCGATCAGAATCATTACCCCTGTTAAAAACGTCAACTTTTTCATGTGATAAAGAGTAAAATCAGTTTGTGAAAAGATAAATGTAATAAAAACACTTATTAAATTGGAATTCAATTCAGATAGAGCGATATTATTTCTAGCAACGGGATTGCTTCGCAATCATGACCGCTGGCATCAGCAGATAAAAAACCTTTTTCGATTCAACGATTAGGGAAAGCTGGTAGCACAACCGTCATAGTATAGGTATGATGCGGAAAATTTCCCTTGACCAAATACAATTGAAGTTTAACTGTTTCATAAAAACAACATAAGTATGTCAACCAGAATCAACACACTGCCGAGGATAGTCATTGTCGCGTGCTTACTTGTCATTGCCGCGTTTGCTAACGCACAGGATGGAACGATTTATCCGCTCGAGGCTCCCCCAGAGCCAAATGCGATCAAGCTTGGAACCGGTGGTGTCGAAAATCAACCGGCAAAAGAAACGTGGTTTCGGCAATGGGGAGATCCGATGGCACGAAACATTACGACTGCAACGCTGACTCCATTTCTGCCTAAGAAAGGTCAGGGAAATGGCGCGGCTGTGATCGTTGCACCAGGTGGCGGATTCCGGTGGCTCTCTATGGGAAACGAAGGTTGGGAGGTTGCACAGGCGCTCGCGGATAAGGGCATCGCAGCTTTTGTTCTTAAATACAGACTTCATCCAACACCAGAATCACTCGATGCATTTAAGGAGTCGATGAATCGAACCTTTGCTGCTGCAGCACCTCCTTCAGATGCAAAGAAAGACACACCTCCTCCACCAAGACCACAGATGGATCTCACTAATCAACTTGCCGATGCAGAGGCAGCTTACGCGATGATCTTAAAACGCGCTGATGAATGGGGCGTAGATACTGCACGATTGGGCATGATTGGTTTTTCTGCTGGCGCTGGTCTCACCATGCATTGCACACTGAAATCGAAAGTGATGGACCTGGATTTCATTGGACCAATCTATGGTGGAATGGGACCTGTTGATGTACCAAGCGATGCTCCACCGATGTTCAACGTTATCGCGACCGATGATTTTCTTTTCCGTGGTCAGTTTGGTATAATCGACTCATGGTTCAAAGCTGGCAAGCCTGTTGAGTTTCATCTTTATCAGAATGGCGGACATGGCTTTGGCCTAGGCAATCCTAATCGCACAAGCAATAAATGGTTTGATGCCTTCATCCATTGGCTCGATGTCAACAAGTTTCTTGTGGCTGATGGAGGCAAGGCATCCGCACCGAAGTAACCGCCAAAAAAGTAGCACAGCTCTTGAGCCATCCCGCGCTAGCGGGATGAGCGAAAGACCCTTAACTTAACCCGCACGCCTGATCAAATTGACCCTTTTGTAAAGTACCGGTGACTTCGAAGACGAACTCTTACTAATATGATTCGACTTTGAAGGAAAGCCTTTATCTACACGATCACCAAAAGTTGATAGGGATCTTTCGCTCACCTCGCTGAAAGTGAACCCCGAAGTTAAGCTTCAAAGCCCCAAAAAAGTAGCACCAGATCTTGAGCCATCCCGCGCTAGCGGGATGAGCGAAAGACCCTTAACTTAAGCCGAGCGCCTGATCAGATTGACCCTTTTTGTAAAGTACCTGTGACTTCGAAGACGAACTCTTACTCAATATGATTCGCCTTCGAATGACAGCCTTTATCTACACGATCACCAAAAGTTGATAGGGATCTTTCGCTCACCTCGCTGAAAGCGAGGTGGCTCAAGATCGGTGCTCTCTATTTATTTACCAAACTCAATAAGCATTGGCAAATCAATGATGATGACTGTGAGAGTTTTGACCAGTTAACGTAACCGTCTTAACAGGAATATTCTCGAGAGCACTACTTCCTTCCGTGATCCTAAGAAACTGATTCGGTTTAACATTTCTAAAGACTTGCGTTTCCCCACCATGCCATTGAATCTCAATCTCATCAATCGTCTCCGCACGACCGATCCCAATCTCTTTCCTCAACGGTGAAGCACCAAAACTTCCGCCCGAATTTACATCCCGGTAGATGCTGCGCTTTTGTCCGCGTTCAGTAATTGTAAGTTTGATCCGCGATCCGATCGCACTTCGGTTGGTTTTGGTTCCTACAAGGTCAAGCACAATCCAATTGTTCAGTTCATCTTGATTGGGATTCACATAAAAAGCATTGTGAAACGCATCACCTTTGTACGCACCGCCTAATTCAATGTAAATGTCCTGGTCGCCATCATTGTCAACATCGGCAAAAGAAATGGCGTGACCTTTCTGAAGGTGACCGACCCGTGCCGGTGCTGTTACATCCACAAACTTCTTTCCACCAATATTTTGAAAGAGTTTGTTTGGAACGATCGATTCCAACTCGGGATTCCCCGTGCCGAGGTAGATGTCGAGAAATCCATCGTTGTTGATGTCTCCAAAGTTGGCTCCCATCGCGAAAGCCTTCTTAGTTAAGCCAACTTCTTCGGAAACATTGGTGAAGGTTCCGTCCTGATTGTTCCTGTAAAGCTTGCATGCACCTGAGACACCAGTTGCGATGTTCAATCCTTCGGCAGCCGAGTAGGAAGAGATCGGGCGATCAAAAGTAAAATCTCCAACAAACAGATCAAGCCACCCATCGTTATTGTAGTCCCAGAACCACGTGGGGAACGTTCTGCTGATTGTGTCAGGAAAAATTCCAGCCTGCTTTGTTACATTTTCGAACAGTGGCGTTTTGCCGGAGGCGCCTTTGTTTTTCAGGAGGAAGCGTTGACCGGATAACGATGTAGCGAAAATATCTTTCCATCCGTCATTATTGTAATCTCCGGACGTCACTCCCTTCACAAAACCTGTGAAATCCACACCGGCTTCTTCCGCGACATTCGTAAACGTGCCATCCTGATTGCTGATAAATAATTCAGCCGGATGTTCTCCTGACGATGCATTTCCCTCCCAGGTCTCGTTGCCAATGAAGACATCAAGCCATCCGTCATTGTTAAAATCATTCCAGGTGGCAGTCTGTGTAGGATGAAAGGATAATAATCCGCTAACAATTGTGACGTCTGAGAATGTGCCATCGCCATTGTTTTTTAAAAGTGAATTTGGCTGCAGCCCGTAGGTGTCACGAAGCCATGCGCCTCGTAAAACGAAAATATCCTTAAACCCATCGTTGTTGTAATCCATTTGCATGAGGTTCAGTCCACCGGTTAGCTCCTTCAATTTGGATGAAGCTGATTGATCACTGAATGATCCATCTGCATTGTTTTTAAAGAAATGCATTTCTTCCTCGACTCCCCATGCTGATGTTACAATATCTAAATAGCCATCGTTGTCAAAATCATCAATGATGCAACCACCCGCCATGTTGTTGACACCCAGAGAAAGCTGAGCCGCCATATCCTGAAACGGTTTGACAAAAGTACCCGAGTCCACTTCCGTTGTTGAAAGATTGAGATTGTAAACAAGCATTTTTTCGGGAACCCTGGCGGGATATTCTCCCAACGTCATGTACGCGATATTCAGCAGCCAACGATACTCGAGATTTTGCGGATGATCATTCAGCAGTTCTGTGTATATGCGTGCAGCGTTGCGCGAGCCGGTTTGCACGCGATGAATGCCTGCACCTTGAATGGGTAAAATGCATGTCTCCGGTGTGTGATTCCTGATGCAGTTCACGCGTTCTCCACCACGCAGATAGGCAAGACCAAGAAGTTCTTTCAGACGGTCCATGCCCTGAATTTTTTCGGCCTTGATCTTTTCTACTTGCGGCTCCAATATTTCCACCGCCTCATCTTCTCTTCCCAGCGCGATCAATGCTCGGGCTTTGTTGTACGTATAACGCATTTTGTCTTGTGCACTATAGGAAGCATTGATCAATGAATCATAATAGGCCACGTGGGCATCGGAAGCATAAAAGTTATCAAAGCGATTATAATTTTCGCGTTTCTGTTTTAGAATGGCCAACATCTGCTCATGCGAAGAATCATTACCACAGGACATCATAACCAACCATAAAAAGAGGAGACTGATGTTGACGCGTTTTCTCATGTCCGCCCGTACACTCATAGATTCGGTTTAGTTCCAACCGCAACCTTTGAGATGGTCTTATTCCTGATGATCGAATTTGATGAAGACGACAGATATCCGGTTCCCAAATAAACCTCCTGCTTTCGTTTCTTTCCGTTAGACAGTTCAAGGATTGCGTACCCGTCATTGGGCTTCAATTTTACAACGGGGTCACTATTCGTAGAAGTTTGAAAAGGTCTGGTAAACACTTTAAGACTATCGCGATTCTGAGTGACTACAAACAATTCTCTGCCTTCAGCGGAAATTAATCGGGCCAGGGCTTTCGCATCACCATCGACAAAGAATCCAGATTGATTGATTGAAACCGACTTGAAGTTTCCGTTGCCGTCACCTTTCAGGAAATTTCCGATCCCAGCGTCATAATATCCAGACAACACTTCACAGGCGTAGGAATTTCCGACTGCAAGCACATCCAGGTTTCCATCTTCGTCAACATCCGTAACCACCGTTCCAAACATTGGTGAGAATTGTGCTTCGGTTGGAAGCGGTTTAACCTCAAATTGATTGTTGCCATTGTTTTGAATGTAAGCGGAAGTCAACATCGTGCTTTTCAAAACGATTGCATTTTCGAATCGCTCTTTCGGGAACAAGTCCTGGACGCCCATGCCGCCATATTTCGCGTAGCTGGTAACTACCCCGCGAAGCATTGCCACCTGCGCGGTGAGCGCTTCTCTGGGATGTGTCGGATGTTCCTTCCCTTGAATGTATCGGGTAAGAATTGGGTCTACTGATCCGTTGTTATCAAAATCTTTCGCGTACACGGCTACCGGTTCATTGGCCGAAGCTTTGTAAATCGAGTTCAATCCAAGGTTGCCCGCTATGTAGTCGATGTCGCCATCATTATCAAAATCTCCTCCGGAAATACTGTTCCACCAACCGGATGAATTTGGAATTGTTAATGATGTGAATGATCTTCCTTTATCGTTGACATAGAATCTTAATGGCATCCACTCTCCCACTACAGCGAGATCTGCCCAGCCATCGTTGTTGACGTCAGTCCAGAGTGCAGACGTCACCATGCCAGCCATCGCTAGCGTAGAAGAAAACTTTGACGTCTGATTCTCGAATTTTCCATTCCCATTATTGACAAGAAGGTAGCTTTCAGGTGTTTCGGGATATCGCATCGGAACAACTCTCCCTCCAACAAAAAGATCAAGATCGCCATCATGATCGAAATCATTCGCGACAACACAACTTCCACTGGCCGTCATTCCCGGCAAGGCGTCAGGGTCCAGTTCGAATTTTCCATTTCCAATGTTTCGGTAAAGACGATCTTGATAGTTTTGTTTGTCGCCTTTAAACTCAGAGCTTCCACTGACGCAGTACAAGTCCTGATCACCATCCTTATCCGCATCGAAGAGAAGGATACCCATATCTTCGGATTCTTTTGCTGCGAGCGAATCCCGTTTAAACGACCCGTTCTTTTGCTGCAGGAAAACCGAAGCACGCCTATTCGCTGAACCGCCTACCACAAAATCATCGAGACCATCACCATTAATATCGCCCACCGTAATGCCAGGTGTGCCCTGAGAATGTTTGTGCGGAAGCAAAAACTGACCCTGAAGAAAATCGACAAACTCATCTTCCTTGTGCCTGTACCGAATTCCGACCTTATCATGCGATTCTATCAGTAACTGTGGGAAAGAGGGATTCGAGTTTTGCTTTACAACGCCATCGCTGCTGCTCACCGTAATGGTTTGGTTGACGGGAACATCACGCAAGAGCTGAGTTCTTCCTCCCAGCCAGGTAATTTTTACAGAATCGATTATTCCCTTACTTACTTTACCTAACCCAAAATGCTCAACGTTCTCAACGGTAGATTTATATCCTCTCACCGTCTCATGCTCCGCGTAGTACCGTTTTCCGTCAGTAAAAAGTTCGATGGTTGTTCCGTATCCATGACTGTTTCCATCTCCTCCCTTAAGCTTCACGCGAAGAAAGTTGTGATCACTCCGGGACTGTTCATTGATAAGTTGATTGCGATAGACAAATGCTTCATCATTGATGTTGTTGGTGATAAGATCAAGATCGCCATCATTATCAAAATCCGCGTAGGCTGCCCCGTTGGAATACGATGGTTGATCCACACCCCACTCATTCGCTCTATCAGTGAACGTGAGATCTCCATTGTTTCGGAAGAGAAAATTAGGCTTTCGCACACCACTAAGCTTTTCGATCTCTTTGCGAATGTTGTTCATCCGGTTTCGATCGGTGCTGAACATTGAAAACTCCTTACTGTATGCAATGAAATCCTGGTCAGTGATGTCTTTGCGATAGCCGTTGCCCACAAAAAGATCGCGGTATCCGTCATTGTCGAAATCAGCAAACAAACTGCTCCAGCTCCAATCGGTGGCGTAAATACCCGAGAGATACCCGATATCACTGAATGTGTTATTTCCGTTATTGAGCTGAAGCACGTTCCGGATGTATTGGTACTCGTAGCCTTTCTCACGAAACATTTGAAACCGATCATAGCCAATGGTCGAAAACATTGTCTTCTGACGAAGGTTATCGTCTGGCAACATGTCAAGTACCACAATATCATTCAAGCCATCGTTGTTGATGTCGGCCATGTCGATGCCCATTCCATTTTGCTCCTGGTGCTTGAGCATGGAACGGATCTTATTGACAAACTTTCCATTGCCCGTGTTGATGTAAAGATGATCGTTGGACATAAAATCATTGGCAACGTAAACATCCGGGTATCCATCGCGATTGATGTCATTCACAACGATACCGAGACCCCAACCCTCAGTCTGTACGCCTACTTCCTTCGAGACATTTTTAAAGACCGGAAGCCCGTTAACGATTCCTTCATTGCGGTAAAACTTGTCCACACTTTTGCCGGTACCATCATTTCGCAGTCCCATGATCTGATTACGATTGTATGACTCAAGCGCGTTAGTGAGAATATAAACATCAAGATCGCCATCGAGATCGTAATCCAAGAATGCCGCCTGCGTGGCATAGCTTGAATCCGCAAGACCAACTTTTGCTGCTACCTCTTCAAAGGCAGGAACACCTTCGTGATTGACTCCTTTGTTCAGAAAAAGGAGATTGGGGACAGATGGCTTTTTAGTGGAGGGTTGAATCGTGGAGACATAGATATCCAGTAAACCATCCTGATTAATATCCACCATCGATACACCGGTACACCACAAATCGGTTTTCACCGCAGCTTGTTCAGTAACATCCTGAAATTTAAACTCGCCTTTGTTCAAGTACAGTGAGCTTGAAACCATGTTGCCGGCAAAGAATACATCGGTAAGGCCATCATTGTTCACGTCACCTACCCCCACACCGGCCCCGTTGTAGATATATTCAAAACTTAGGACGTTGAACGTATCGCTTTCAGTGAGCTTGTTATTAAAAACAATATTGGTTTTGGAGGAAGGAAGTAATGCGAATAGTTCTTTCTTGTCATTGCTACAACCCGCGAACAATACAACCGGGATGACACTAAGGATCAATCTCCAGCTACGACTGTTGTTCATTATTGTCAGCTGACGTCTGTTTTTCATAGGGGTTTACGCCATTGTCATTTAACACGAAAAGGAGCGAGATTTTCCCGCTCCTTTTAAAATTACGCCAATAACTTTTAAAAGCCTGGATTCTGATCAGCCTGAGAAATATTAGCGTTACTGTTTATTTCCTGTAGTGGTATCGGTGCAAGCGCATGCTTTGCAGAGAAATACGAAATCGGCTCGGACGTTAGTTTACCGAGTTTTCTCCAACGTAAAATATCTCTGTTGCGAATCTGCTCACCGGCAAGTTCAACACGTCTTTCATGAACGATTGCTCGGAAAACCTCAGCCGGACTATTGGCCGGATAATTCGCAGTTGGGTATGGAGGCATGGCAACGCCCACGCGCGATCTCACTTCATTGAGATATCCAATCGCAGCAGCGTCTGCGCCAAGCGCATTTTCTACTTCCGCCATGTTCAGCAGAACTTCTGTGTAGCGCATAACACGCATGTTGATTCCTGAGCGTTGATCTTCCGTCTCAGCTTTGTAGATATTCTGATACTTTTTCCAGCTGATCTTCGGATCGGCACCCTGCATGTCTGTGATTGTTTTGGCATTATTAAAGTACTTATCACCAATGAAGTAGAATGAATCGGTATAGCGTGGGTCATCTTTCGCATCTCCCTTTGACACCTTTTCATATTCATTCAATAACGAGGGCGAAGGGATAAGATTTCGCCATGCGGTCGGTCCATATTCCTGGCCACGGAAAGTCACTTCGGTGTTCGTTCCCTGTCCGGACGCATCCCAGCTTGAACCACCGTTTGCCAACGTGAATGCCACTTCAAACAACGATTCAGCGTTGAATTCATTTTCTTCGCGGAAGTTTTCGATGTACGGGATATTCTTCCACGCGTTGAATGCTCCGCTGTTGATAATCGATAACAACAGGGGTCTTGCTTTCGCATACTCACCACGTTGCATGTAAACCCTCGCCAATAAATTTTGGGCTGCTTCTTTGGAAGCGCGGCCAACATTATTTGCATCGTAGGACGATTTCACCGGCAGATATTGGATTGCAGTTTCCAGATCAGCAATGATAAATGCATAGACTTCATCTTCTGTTGCCCGTGGCTTATCTTCACCGATAGCTTTTGCATACGTCTCCATCAAAGGAACTCCGCCAAACACCACAACGAGATCAAAATAAGCGAGCGACCTCAGAAATCTGGCTTCTCCCTCTACCCTTTTCTTCAATTCGTCCGTAACATTTTCACTGGCTTTTGGAGCATTTTCAACGACCTGGTTGGCCTGATGTATCAGGCGGTACCATCCTCGCCATGCCTGTGTAAGCACGCCATTCGAAGGATCGTGCGTTCCATTGAGCAACTGAGCGCGGTGCGTCTCGAGCTGACCACCTCCGGATGCCACATCGTCAGACCTAAGGTCATGCATGAAGAAATACTCGCGGCAAAAAAGATCAAGACTTTGTAAGCTTGAGTAGACAGCATTTACGGCACCTACGATCTGAGTTCCGTTTTTATAAAATGAATCCGGAGTGAATTCGTTTGGATTCGATTTATCCAATACGCTATCATCGCAGGAGACACTGAAGGCCAGCATTCCTATCACAGATAATATCAGTTTTCTTTTCATTGTAATGTATCTATTAAATGATTCGAAATATTTTTAAAATCCAACTTGTACACCAACCACCAAGCTTCTTGCCTGCGGGAACTGTCCGTAGTCAATTCCTTGCGTTAATCCATTTGACCCTGCATTTCTGTTTCCGATTTCAGGATCGTAGCCACTCTTATATTTCGTAGCTGTCAACAGATTTTGTGTTGTTGCATAGATTCTTAGCCTGGCGACAGCGTTGCGTGTGATTGCGGCCGGAACATTGTAACCGATCGTAAGATTCTTGATTCGGAAGTACGAACCATTCTCTACAAAACGATCGGATGCGCGGGCATTCTGATTTGGGTCACCGGAGACCGCTCTCGGAACACTTGTATTTGTATTTTCTGGAGTCCAGCGATCCAGCACTGCTGTACCCGAGTTGAACAAGCGAGTCATACCCTCAAGGTCGTACTTCACAACACTGTAGATTTCATTTCCGGAAACGCCTTGCAAGAACAGCATCGCATCAAATCCTTTCCAGTTTGCGGAAAAATTCAAACCGTAAGCGAAATCAGGGAGGAAGTGTCCGATGTTTGTTTTGTCCGAGCTATTCAACGCCCCATCCCCATTGAGATCCTTAAAACGAATATCGCCAGGGCGTGCATTCGGCTGAAGCGGTGACGATTCACCAACCTGGAAAAGCCCATCAACAACGTATCCATTGAAGTAGCCGATCGGTTCCCCGACTTTTGTATTCGTCAAATTATCTCCGTACCAATCGCCTTGTGCGATGGTGGTTCCCTCATCACCGAGACTTAGTACTTCATTTCGCACAACGGATACGTTACCCGACACATTCAATGTTAATGCACCTTGTGACTTTTCATATCCCAACTCAAGTTCAAATCCTTTGTTCTGAACTTCTCCAACATTGTCGAATGGAGGCGTATCATATCCATAGGACAATGGAATCGGACGCTGGATGATCATATCAGTTGTCTTATTACTGAAGTATTCTGCAGACAATGTGAACTGGTCGTTGAGAATGCCAATGTCCAATCCAATGTTCGTCATGTAGGTGGATTCCCATTTTAGCTTTGGATTGGCTAACCCTCGGATCGTATATCCAGTTGAAGAAGTTCCACCGGCTCTGTCAAACTGATAGATTTGATTCCCGGAGATTGTTGAAATCGATGAATAATCTCCGCTCTGATAATTGCCTGTAACACCGTAGCTCGCAC
Organism: Chryseosolibacter sp.; assembly: GCA_036402115.1. Classification (GTDB taxonomy): domain Bacteria; phylum Bacteroidota; class Bacteroidia; order Cytophagales; family Cyclobacteriaceae; genus Chryseosolibacter. Next base: position 12,379 of record DASWTM010000280.1, on the reverse strand, counting down.
GTAACTTAAGATCACTCAGAAAATTGTTATCCGCTAGGAAACTTTCTTCACTCAGGCGCCATCCCACGGAAACCGCTGGATAGTTCCCCCAACGTCCGGATTTCTGAAATCTTGAAGATCCGTCCCGTCTGAACGAGGCACCCAATAAATACTTGTTATTGAATTCGTAATTGACTCTGCCGATGTATGAGATGAGTGCCGACTCCGATCTGTTTCCGCTAAAGCTGATTTTGGAAAGAGCGACCGGTTCCTTAACGTCATTCGACAATGGATTCTCTCCTGCACCTGTGATTTGCGAGAAAGTATTGGTTTGCTGCTCAGCTACCACCGTAGCGTTTACGGAATGTTTACCAAACGTCTTGTTGAACGTGAGTTGATTGGTCAGCAAGACAGATGCAAAATTCTGCCGGTTTTGATTGAGCAGTGCCGCAGGTCTTGAGGAATATCCACCCGCGCCTGTATTGTATGCTGGCTGATGCGTGCGTTGCGCATAATCAACATAGTCAAGGCCACCCTGGAATTTATAACTCAGGAAATCAAAGATCTTAACGTCAACATAAGCGTTGCCTAAGAATTTAAGTCGCTGCTGATTTTGCTGATCCTGCATCGCTATTCTCAGGGGATTTTCAGGATCCGATCCATCAATACCTTGCGCACCGAAGAAACCTCCATAGTTGTCAGGATTATAAACCGGAAAATATGGAGAGCTTCTGATGATGTGCTGCAATTGAGTTCTTCCTCCAGCCTGCTGTTCAATCTTCCGTTCATCGAAGGCGACATAAAAATTCTGTCCAACAGTTACACGCTTGGAGACATTATGGTCAGAATTGAATCGCGCATCTCCGCGTTTGTAACCGGTTCCAACCATGATTCCTTCCTGTTCAAAAAAGCCTAATGATCCAAACATCCGTGATGCTGCAGAACCACCTGACAATTCAACTTTGTGCTGTTGAATTTTGCCAGTTCTGAACATTACATCCTGCCAGTCGGTATTGGTCTGGTTGAACGTTTGCGATGTTTGTGAGTTAATGGGTTGATTCAATCCGCCAGAGCTGATTCTAGCTGGAATGCTTGACCCAATGACAACATTTGGATCTGCGGGTGCTTTCGTTTCTTGTTTGTAAATATCAGCATTGGTCATCAGGTCTGTGGCATAATCAATGTATTGATCCGTATTCAGGAGATCCAGTTTTCTCCACGGTTGCTCAACACCATAGTAACTGTCAAAATTTACGGTAAGCTTTTTGTTATTCGCACCGCGTTTTGTTGTTATCAGGACTACTCCGTTTCCCGCACGCGATCCGTAAATCGCTGCGGCACTTGCATCTTTCAGAACGTCAACAGACTCAATGTCCTTGGGATTGAAGCTGTTCAGGTCTGAAGTGGGAAAGCCATCGACAACAAACAGCGGGCTGGCATTGTTGATCGTAGCAACACCACGTATTCTGATCAGGGGCGACTCACCGGGTGCACCGTTGTTTACAACTGTAACACCGGCTATCCTGCCCTGCAAAGCCTGGCTAACATTGACAACAGGCTGCGCGGTAATTTCTTTGGCAGAGACAGAAGAGATCGCTCCGGTGACGGAAGCTTTCTTCTGCGTTCCATAACCGACAACCACAACCTCACTCAATTGTTTAACATCCGACATAAGCATGATGTTGACTTCGGTCTGCGCACCTACTTCAACCTCTTTCGATATATAACCGATGAAACTAACGACCAGAACTGCGCCTGCATCGGGCACGTTAAGAGAAAATCTTCCGTCTGCATCTGTGCTTGTACCAAGCGTTGTTCCTTTTATTAGAATATTTGCTCCCGGAATCGGATTAGATTGTTCGTCCGTAACGCGACCATTGACCTGCACTTCCGCATTGACGATGGAGCTGTAATTCGTCACATCATTTATTCCTGTAAGCGAACTGGTGAGGGCGCTCGTATCAAAGTCTGCAGACTTCGTAACGGTACTCGCACTTAGGGCTACTTGTGACGCAGATAAAATCGAATACGTAGACTTATTGATCTTCTTGTATTTAAGTCCGATCGGTGTTAAAACAGCACTCAATGTCTTTTCAACGCTGCTCTTATACACTACGCTTCCTACAATCGCCTTGCCTTCCACTAAAACGGACTCATAAACGAATGAAATTTTAAAGTGTGACTGGATATCCTTCAGGACGTCACGTAACGCTCGCTGCTCTAACGCAACGGGGTTGGCCTTTCGCGCGGTCGCATACAAAATTTCCTGAGCACGCGTCACTTGTGCAAAACTCAAAAAGGCTATGCAGAGACAGCACCATCTTAAGTTAGGTTTAATTAAGTAATGTCGGGTCATAAATTGGTTTGGGTTAAAGGGATAATTGGAAAATAAACTACTTGTTGTTTGTCGATATAGTTACGGCATCACCTTTTCTCTCAACATTGAGATCAAATGTTTGCGCGATAGCGTACAAAATATCATCCGCTGTAGCAGAAGATATTTCACCGGAGAGCTCTCTCTCTTCAAGGCTCGCGTTCTCGAAAGTAACCGTTAGACCGTACGTGTCGTACAGTATCGTAGCCAGGTCACGCAGAGGAGTACGATCAAAAACCAACTTATTATTCATCCACGAAGTGTAGTTGTGATGTTTCACACTTCGGGTTGAAAGGTCTTTATTTTTTACTGTCGCAAGGTCACCGGGCTTTAAGAAGAGTTCCTTCGCATTGTTCTCATCACCCATCGCGAGCCTGACTTTGCCTTCGGTGAGCATAACTTCCGAGGCATCATTCCTGGTTTTCATGTTGAACTTGGTACCTAGTACTTCCACATCCAGTTCACCCGATCCATGCACAATAAATTTCTGATGGTTAACCGTATGCGTTACAGAAAAGAAGCCTTCCCCTTCCAACCAAACTTCACGCGCACTGGTGGCATCCCAGTTGGCTGAATACTTCAGTGCAGAATTTCCATTGAGGATAACCTGAGAGTTGTCCGGTAGCATGACCGTTTTATGCTCGCCATATGCTGTTCTTACTTCCTTCAGGTCATTCAACGAGGTGAACCACCACAACGACACCGCTAACACTATAGTGACCGAGGCAGCCACTTTATAGATCAGCGGACGGATCGATACAGTCCCTCTCTGGCTTTCGTGTCTTTCAATCCGATCGCTGATCGCAAGGAACATCTCGCGCTGGATCTCGTCCAGTTCCTTTGGGCTGTGGTCGTCCAGTACGGCTTCAGGATCAGCAGACCAGAATTTGTCGAGCAGGGCAATCTCTTCCGGAGTTGCGGTTCCTGTCTTGTACCGATGAATCAGTTCAGTGAGTTTCTTGTTATCCATGTCAGAATAGAGCAATGCCCGTTGGTAAGACGGGTGGCAAAGGCGATAACCCTAAACTCTTTTTAATTTTTTTTTGCGAATTGAGGAGATAAAGGAAGGCCAGAATCTAACCGAACTGTTAGCCTGAGATGTCTGCTAGCCTGAGATGTCTGTTAGGCTAGGAGAGAAATATTGCCAGGCGTACGCGCAATTTTTTGACGGCTTGTGTAATGTGATATTCAACCGCTTTTCCCGATAAGCGGGTCTTTGCAGCTATTTCATCGTTGGTGTATTTGCTAAACCTGCTAAGCTTGAAAACGGTTTGTGTTGTCTTGGGCATTTTTCTTAACTCATCACCCACCAGGCTAAGCCCTTCATTGAACACCATCGCCTCATCCACGACATGACGTTCTTCCGAAAAATTTTCTAATGCATTCTTGGTGTGCTTCCTTCGGCAAGCGATACTATCGAAATGGTCGTAAATTTTGTTTCGCAGTGCTTTTGTGAGATATGCCTCTGCATCTTCTACATTCTTAACGTCATTGCGATTCAGCCATAATTTTACAAATACGTCCTGAACCAATTCTTGCGTGAGCGCTTTGTCGCGTAGGTGATTGTAGCCAACACCATAAAGCTTCTTCCACAAGGCCTGATAAACCTGCGCGAACTTTTGTTCAGTGAGAATATCAAATGACATTTTCCCAGTCATGCGTATCGCTGATATGAAAGAAGAAATAGTTGGGTGCGAATCTTACTCAATTGCATCAATACAGTGGTCTGGTTTCAAGCAGAAGCCATTTACGTGTTCGGCAATAAATAAGTGTCTTCTATACAATTATACATAATCAACCCTCAAAAATCAAGTAACGTTTGCACATTCGTTTGTTTTTATCAGGAATACCTCACCCAGGGAAATAAAGGCGAATTCCATGTTGAACAGAATTCGAACTTATAAGGAATTGAAAACAATGTTTAGACATCTAATCACTTCTGAGCATTTTGAACTGCTGCTGAACATTTCGGGAAATCTTGGATTAGGATCATTTGAAAAGCTTCTCCGCGATGGTGGCGAGATAGCGTTTGCAATTCATCCACGTGTGTCCGCCATCGGAAATAAATGTTTCATGTTTGATTCCTTTCGATTTCAGCACCTCCAGGTATTCTGAAACCACGGGATAAAGCATGTCCTCTTTTCCAATACCGATCCAAAACAGTTTGAGACGCTGGTTGGTTTGTGACGGATCTTTAAAGGCTCCGGCATTATTGCGGTCGAATTCTTCCTTCAACATTCCCGGAGCAAATCCGCAGACCCATGAAGCAAGCTCCGGATTGTTCAACCCCAGATACAACGTCTCTCCTCCTCCACCAGAAAATCCGGCAATCGCCCGGTTGTCACGATCAGCCTTCACCCGATAATTTTGCTCCACGAACGGAACAAGGTTGTTAAGAAAATCCGTTTTAAATGCCTGAAGATTTTCCCACGTGCGAAGGCTTCCGGCCGACTTGCTTATGACAGGATATGCCCGTCCGTACGGCATGACAATGATCATCGGCTTTGCTTTTCCTTCTGCGATAAGGTTGTCGAGAATGATATTTGCTCTTCCCACTTTTGTCCACGTCTCCTCTGTATCTGTTGTTCCATGCAATAGATAGAGTACAGGATATTTTATTTTGGAATCTTTTTCATACCCAGGCGGTGTATAGATCACGACTGGCCGTGTGCCAAGTTCTGGCGATTGATAATAACGGTACGACACTGAACCATGCGGGACATTGCGAACAGTGTGCACCAACGGTGTCGCGCCTGGAATTTCTACCAGACTACTTTGGAAACCTTCGTTTGGAAAAATTGAAGAATTCTTCGGATCAGCTACTGCAGTTCCATCAACGATAAAGTTGTACGGATAAATATCAGGCTTGACCGGACCCAACGTCACACTCCAAATTCCACTCGTATCCCGCACCATCTTTACCAGCGTCTTTTCAAATTGAACGCTAAGTAAAACTTCTCTTGCAGTTTTTGACTGAAACCGAAACGTAACCGTATTGTCAGAATTTACCTCTGGCGAAATAAACGCTGGCCCGCGCTGTGGTTGCGCGAATAATACAACTGCGCAAACCCATGCGTGCAACAAAATTATTGTAGAAATTATTCGTCTTGCCATTATCGCCTGATTGAATAGAAGCCGGGAATAATAAAGCTGTTACTTCAACTCAAGCACAACAACCGACACGGGAGGTAACTTCACTTTCAACACTCCATTTTCAAATTTTGCGTCCTTGAATTGTTGTGGCTGTACCTTCGAAGGCGATTCAAACGTATTATGGTCAGTTACCTTTTCGGATGCGAGTATCCGACCCGTTACGTTTTTGAACTTGGATCCATTAAGGGTTATCGAAATTTCCTGGCCTTTGTTCGCATCGATATTGACTAATGAAATATGACCCACACCTGAATTATCAAGTGAAGCCGAAGCTGAGACTGCCGGAAGTTTCTGATTGTTGAAGACATAATCGTTAGTCTTCACACTCAGCGGAAGCAATTTGGCGTCCTGGTGAACATTGAACATCTCCATCACGTGGTAAGTCGGTGTCAGGATAATCTTTTCCTCATTGGTTAGGATCACCGCTTGCAATACATTGATCGCCTGCGCAAGATTAGCCATACGAACGCGCTCAGCGTGATTATTGAAGATATTGAGACTGACGCCCGCGATCATCGCATCACGCATGGAGTTTTGCTGATAGAGAAATCCAGGATTTGTACCTGGCTCTACATCATACCAACCACCCCATTCATCCACAACAAGTGCAACTTTCTTCTTCGGATCATAACGATCCATAATCGTAGAGTGTCGCGTTACAAGTTCTTCCATTTCAAGGGCACGACTCATAATGGTGAAATACTGTTCTTCGCTAAATCCCGTAGCCGGTCCTTTTTTATTCCAGTCTATGACGGAGTAGTGGTGAAGCGCCACACCATCCAGCATGTTTAATGGAATTTCGCGCATGAGCACTTCAGTCCAGTTGTAATCATTTGAGCTCGCACCGGAAGCAATCTTAAATAGTTTTGCATCTTTGCTATCCGTCATGAACGTTGCGTACTGTCTGTAAATATTCGCGTAATAGTCGGGCTTCATGTTGCCACCACATCCCCACGCTTCGTTGCCCACGCCCCAGTACTTTACATTCCACGGTTTCTCTCGTCCATTCTGGACGCGCAAATCAGACATCGGACTCTGGCCTGTGAAATTTACATATTGAACCCAGTCAGCGACATCCGTTACTGATCCGCTTCCTACGTTTGCTGCGAGGTAGGGCTCTGCACCGAGTAATTCACACATGTCAAGAAAATTATGGGTACCAAAGCTGTTGTCTTCGGTGACACCGCCCCACCAGACGTTCACGATCTTGGGTCTCTTCGCCTTCGGACCAATACCATCTTTCCAATGATAAGTATCTGCGAAACATCCACCTGGCCAGCGCAGGTTCGGGATCTTCATTTTCTTCAGGGCATCGACAACATCATTTCGCACGCCATTCACATGCGGAATTTTTTTATTGTCCTCGCCAACATAGAAACCACCATAGATACACCGTCCGAGGTGCTCGGCAAAATGTCCGTAGATATGCTTGTTGATCACAATGTTCGATGGCTCCTGGATGGTGATCGAATTGGTTTGTGCGAAAACGTTGATCGTTCCGATAAAAATCAGAATCGCACCGAAAATGAATTTTTTAGTCATGTCGAAAACGAATTGAGGATAAGGTTATTTTTACACGTGTACAATATACACTTATTTATACAATCAGGAAACGATTGCGGAAAAAATGATAAGTTTTCAAAATTTGATGGGATTTCAGGAGCCGGCTACTGAACAAAAAAAAACGGAGTCCTGTTGCGGTTTTCTATCCATGTTATACACCCTTGTTAAATAAACCTCACCCCATTCTGTTGAAGCTTGTCGTACTTAACGCTGTCAAAAACATAATAGAATGCGCCTTTTCGGGATGACTCTTTTTCTTTTTCGTTGAGCTTGTTGAGAACTTTAAGCGAAAGTATCTTCTTTGCAAAGTTACGCTTGTCAAGGGGTGTCTCGTAAATGGCTTCGTAAAGACTCTGTAGTTGCGGTAACGTGAATTTCTCAGGTAGCAACTCAAATCCAATTGGATGATCTGCAACTTTCTGCCGTAAGAGTCGCTTGGCCTTCGCAACCATCTTTTTGTGATCAAAAATGAGTGGAGGAATTTTTGACAATGGAAACCACTTTGCTTCGTGATCGTGCTGAAGTTGCTCGCTGTAATCTTCAATGTTGATCAAGGCGAAGTATGCAATGGAAATCACACGGCCAGCAGGATCACGGTCCACGTCACTGAACGCGTAAAGCTGTTCCATATAAATGTTATCCAGCCCGGTAAGTTGTTCCAGCACTCTCGCAGCAGCCTCGTCAGTATTTTCGTTCTTTCCGACAAACCCTCCCATCAATGACCACTTGCCCTTTTCCGGTTCAAATCCCCTCTTGATGAGCAGTGCTTTTAACTGCGTACCGTCAAAGCCGAAGATAATACAATCAACGGCTACAAGAATTTTCTGATGACTTTTATAGCTACTGAGATCCATTGGATAAAATTAACGGAACGATTTGGTTTACCAAAACTTTGCGTAAAGGGCAGTGAGTATAAGTAACGTAATGACGATTAGCACCAGCGTAGACTTATCCACTTTGAACATACTTGCATCGATTTGAAACGATTTCGGATTGATGGCAGGCCCGGCAAGACTCATCAGAATCATCACAATCATGGTGAACATAAATGATAACCCCATGCAAATGAGAAAAGGAATCTCATACTCTCCGGCACGGTTCGGATATGCAGTATAAAATATCGTTTCCGGTCCAAAAACCCCGGTAGCGAATTCATTAAAGAATACAGATAACACAAAACCAGTGATTACCCCTGCAATAGCGGCCGCCCCTGTCGTGCGCTTCCAAAACATACCAAGGATGAACATGGCAAACACTCCCGGGCTTATAAACCCGGTGTATTTCTGGATGAAAGTAAATCCACCTTCGCCTCCGATACCCAGTAAGTCTTCCCATGTGAAAATCACAGCAATCATCATCGAGACAAATACCGTTACTCGGCCGACCCATACCAGTTTTTTCTCTGTGGCTGATGAATCGAAATAGCGTTTAAAGATGTCGAGTGTGAAAATGGTAGAGATGGAGTTCGCCTTTCCCGCCAGTGATGCTACGATGGCAGCGGTCAATGCTGCGATCGAAAGGCCCTTCAAACCACTCGGCAAAAATCCCAAGATCGCAGAGTACGCTCCATCTTTGCTTCCGCCCTCAAGTTGAGGAAGATGTCCATTCTTATAAAGTACGAATGCCGCAATGCCTGGCAGCATCACAATCAAAGGCATCATTAGTTTGAGTAGTCCCGCAAATAAAATTCCGGTGCGGGCGGTTTTCAAGTCTGCACCCAACGCGCGTTGAGTGATGTATTGATTGCATCCCCAATAATTCAAATTCACAATCCATTGACCCGCAAAATACATGGCGATTCCCGGAAGTACGAGATACTTGTCGATTTCAAGCTGCGTTGAATTTTCATCGGGTTTGGGAAGGATCATGTGAAAATGTTCGGGAGCATCGTTCATCAGCACTTTGAAACCTGCAATCGCATCGGACCCCAATCCGAATTTTTCCGCCACGATTGTCAGTGCCAGATACGTTGTTGCCAGTCCTCCAATGATCAGAACGCCAACTTGAATAACATCGGTGTATCCAATTACTTTCATTCCCCCCAGCGTGATGATAAGCGCAAACACTGCCAGGCCAACCATGATGAGATGCAACGACTCACCTCCCACGAGTCCGTTGATAGCAACGGCTCCGAGGTAGAGAATCGATGTCAGATTAACAAATACATAAAGGAACAACCAAAACACCGCCATGATCAACGCCACGGTTTCATTGTAACGCTGCTTTAAGAATTGAGGCATGGTGTAAATGTGGTTCTTAAGGTATATAGGAATAAACCACACCGCGATGATGATCAGCGCAATGGCCGCGATCCACTCATAAGCCGCTACAGCGATACCGACAAAATATCCTTCACCACTCATACCGATAAATTGTTCAGCTGAGATGTTGGATGCAATCAGCGAGGCACCGATCGCCCACCATGTAAGGGATCCTTCAGCAAGAAAAAAATCTTTCGTATCAGTAATGGCCTTCTTCTTCCTTTGATACACCCAATATCCATAGGATGATACCAGAATGAAATACAATAAAAAAACAAGATAATCGGAGAAAACAAGTGAGGACTGCATGCGGCTCGTTTAGGTTTGGTTGTTCGTGGGATGACTATCGGTAATATACTTCGCTCCAACGAAGTTCATTTCTAAAATTATCAATGTTTGTATTTTTTCCAATGAGGGCGAGCTCAATCCCTGCGATGTCTGCAAAATCTCTCAAGTGCTCAGAAGTCAAACTTTGGCTGTAACAGGTATGATGCGCTCCCCCAGCTAAGATCCATGCGGCACATCCCGCATAGATATCGGGATAGGGTTTCCACAAAACACGTGCAACAGGAAGTTTCGGGAGCGGTTGTTCGGGTTTTACGGCTTCAACCTCATTAACTAAAAGTCGAAAGCGATTTCCCATATCAACGATTGAAGCATTCAGCGCTGGACCTGCTGCGGAATTAAAAACCAATCGTACCGGATCTGATTTTCCTCCAATTCCCAACGGGTGGATCTCGCACGAAGGTTTGCCATCGGCAATCGACTCACAGATCTCAAGCATGTGCGCACCAAGCACTGCCGGGTTTGACGGATCAAAGTGATAGGTATAATCCTCCATGAAGGAATTTCCTCCTTTTAGTCCGGTGCCCATTACTTTCATCGCACGAACGAGTGCTGCGGTTTTCCAATCCCCTTCCGCGCCAAAGCCGTAGCCATCTGCCATCAACCGCTGAACTGCTATACCGGGTAGCTGCACCATCCCATGAAGATCTTCGAACGTGTCGGTGAATCCTTTAAAATTTCCGGTTTCCAAAAATCTGCGAAGTCCAATCTCAATCTTTGCAGCCTCGCGAAGTGAATTATGCATTGCACCGCCTTTTCTTAAAGAAGCGACAACAGAATATTTCTCCTCGTAGACACTCGCAAGTTGTGAGACGTCACCGTCAGAAACTTCGTTGATCACTTTTGTGAGATCACCCATTCCATAACCATTTACGGAATATCCGAATTTTATCTCCGCCTCGACCTTGTCTCCTTCGGTGACAGCAACCTGCCTCATGTTATCGCCAAAGCGGCACAATTTTGCACCTTGCCAGTCGTGCCACGCACCAGCTGCACGCACCCACGCATCAAGCCGCGCATGAACGTTCTGATCCTGCCAATGGCCCACTACTACCTTCCGGTTTAATCGCATACGACTCATGATGAAACCAAACTCGCGGTCGCCATGTGCGCTCTGGTTCAGGTTCATAAAGTCCATGTCGATATCCTTCCACGGAATATCGCGATTGAATTGTGTATGAAGGTGCAGCAACGGCTTGTTCAGGATCTTTAAACCTCCGATCCACATTTTTGCCGGAGAAAAAGTATGCATCCATGCAACAAGACCGATGCAGTTAGCAGCACGGTTAGCCTCCTGGCACAGCTGAAAAATTTCTTCCGGAGTTTTGAGCACTGGTTTGAAAACAACCGAAACGGAAATTCGCGGAGAAGCATTTAGTTCCTTTGCTATTTGCTGGGCGTGAGCGGCTACCTGCCGGAGTGTTTCCTCTCCGTATAAGAACTGGCTTCCTGTGACAAACCAAACTTCAAGTTTTTTAAGATCAATCATTGTTGCGGTGGAGTACGTTAATTATTCTGACCATAATATGAATTGGGCCCGTGCTTGCGCTCGAAATGCTTTTTGATCAGCGAATCTTTAAGACGAGGTGCATCCGGTCGGATCTGGCGGGTTAGAAAAGCCATTTCGGCAATACTTTCCAGCACTGCGCTGTTGTACACCGCCTTCTCACAAGTTTTTCCCCATGTAAAAGGCGCGTGATTCCCAACCAAGATCATTTCAACTTCCTCGTATGAAAGTTGTTTTGCTTTGAGGCAATTCATGATTTGAAAACCAGTTTCATATTCATAGTCGCCTTCAATCATTTTATCATCCATCGGTGGAGCACATGGGATGTCCACGGTGTTATGATCTGCGTGAGTGGTTCCGAAAATCGGAATGTCAAGTTGTGTTTGCGCCCAGGCAGTTGCGTAGGTGGAGTGTGTGTGCACAATGCCGCCAATCTTCGGCCAATGTTTATACAGCACCGCATGTGTTTTTGTATCGGAAGAGGGACGCAGCTTTCCTTCCACTGTATTTCCATCGAAATCCACGATCACCATTTTCTCCGGTGAAAGATCTTCATAGGGAACACCACTTGGCTTAATAGCAAAGACGCCCTCGTTGTGATCGGCAGCGCTGACATTTCCGAACGTAAACAACACAAGGCCAAGCTTCGGCAACTGCATGTTTGCATCGTAGGCAGCAACCTTGATTGCTTCATACCGTGCTGTTGATGATTTTCGTATTTCAATCATAATGGTGCCAGTGCGTGTAATGATTCCGAATGTTCAATCGATGCTCCGAACGCCTTATATTTTTCGTAGCGAGTCTGATACGTTCCCACAACTTTCGACTCCGGCTGGAATTGCATGTCGAAGCCTTGTCCCATGGCATGCATGGCCTCTTCCACTCTCGGATAGATTCCCGCAACAGTGGCGGCAAACATGGCCGCACCGAGCGCGCACGTCTGCTCTGATTTGTGTATACGAATAGGTTTATTCATCACATTGGCCATCATCTGCATGATGTAAGGCGACTTGCGGGCAACACCTCCCAGGCCGATCAAGCCTTTTACCGGAATGCCCTCATCGCTGAAACGGTCAACTATTGCTCGTGCACCAAAGCATGTCGCCTCCGCCCACGTCTTGAACAGTCGCGGTGCATCCGTACCTAAGCTTAATCCCGTAATGGCGGCTTTCAGTGTCTGATCTGCATCCGGTGTTC
>DASWTM010000279.1:0-11818 GCA_036402115.1 Chryseosolibacter sp. | reverse complement strand
GATTGAATGTGTTTCACCTGATCTTCAGCCGCGGATCCTTCTCAGTGAACTGAACGAGAGTAACCTGATGATCCGGCCGCAATTCCGATACAACAATACGATCATCGACTACAGTGATGCCACACATTTCGTTGAAGAATCTGGCGACAAGATCCGGATCGTGAAACGAAATAGAGATCGTGAAAGAGAACTGTACGATTACCTCCGCACCCTGCATAGCACGTTTGCAAACCAACGAAACAACCAATACTACTACCTGCCTTTCGATCAGGTGATGAAAAAAGGTTGGTTCATCTCGATGTTGCGGAAAGTTCAGGATCATGGATACACAATTCACGGCTGGGAGGATCTGAAGAAATTCAAGTACTCGACACATGACCCGCGGTTTACCATTCAGGCAACATCAACTGATGTGGGTTTCGATCTGAACGTGCAAATTCATTGGGGCGAACAAGCTGTTAGTCTGAAGGAGGTGCGTCATGCTATTCTACACGGGCAGGATACGATCATGCTTGAAGATGGAACCCTCGGACATATTCCGGAAGAATGGCTAAGCCAATACAGTTTGCTTTTGAGAACAGCCACCGAAGAAAACGGTATCCTCAAGATCGGCAAGATCCACTATATGCTATTGGAAGATATCCTGGATAAGATCGAAGACAAAACCGTTCGCCAGGATATCGAAGCAAGGAAGAGCAAACTACTGCAGTTCGACAACCTTGCACGCAAGCCGTTGTCGTCTGAAATTAAGGCTTCCCTCCGACCTTACCAGGAATCCGGTTTCAACTGGTTGCAGTCGCTGGATGATCTCGGCTGGGGCGGTTGCCTTGCGGATGACATGGGTCTCGGAAAAACGCTGCAGACAATTTCATTCCTTCAGTTTCTTAAAGAAAAGTATCCGGGCAGCACGCAACTCGTCATTTGTCCCACGTCATTGATCTTTAACTGGGAAAGCGAGATCCGAAAGTTTTGCCCTAATATGAAGTTCCACATTTACTACGGTACACAACGTGAATTCAGTGAAACGCATTTTAATGAATATGACATTGTGCTCACCAGCTACGGTGTGGTTAGGAACGACATCGAAGAACTCGGCAACTTCCTCTGGCAGTATCTCATTCTGGATGAAAGTCAAGCTATTAAGAATCCGGATGCGCGCGTGACGAAAGCGCTGCAGCAATTACGAGCGGTGAATCGCCTCATCCTGAGCGGTACACCGGTACAGAACAACACCTCCGATCTGTATTCGCAATTCAACTTTGTGAATCCAGGATTGCTTGGGTCACGCGAATACTTTAACCGGGAGTTTGCTACACCGATTGACAAGTTTGGAAGCAAGGAAAAAACACATCAACTTAAAAAACTGATTCATCCCTTTACGCTGAGACGAACGAAGGAACAAGTAGCAAAAGACCTTCCAGACAAAACGATCACCGTGTTATGGTGTACGATGGAAGCCGAACAGCGAAGGTTGTACAACCAATACCGGGATGGCTACCGTAAGAAACTCCTGAAGAAGATCGATGAAGAAGGCATTACGAAATCGGGCATGGATGTGCTCGAGGGTCTTCTGCGCCTTCGTCAGATCTGCGACCACCCTCAACTCGTTGATAAGAAGTCTGATGCTGAACTCGCTTCTGTAAAAGTAAACGAATTGATACGCGAAGTGCAGGAAAATGCAGGTAATCACAAACTCCTCATCTTCTCACAGTTCACGGAGATGCTTGGACTGATTCGTGACGAGTTTGAAAAGGTTGGCGTCACTTATTGCTATCTCGATGGAAGCACATCTGCCAACAAACGCAAAGACGAAGTAACACGCTTCCAGGAAGACGAAAGTGTGAAAGCATTTTTGATTTCCCTCAAGGCGGGTGGTGTTGGCCTTAACCTCACCGTTGCCGACTATGTGTACATTGTCGATCCGTGGTGGAATCCTGCGGCAGAGATGCAAGCTATCGATCGGGCGCACCGGATCGGTCAAACGCGGAAAGTATTCGCGTACAAAATGATTTGTAAGGATTCGGTGGAAGAGCGCATCTTACAAATGCAGGAACGCAAGAAATCGCTTGCCGATGATCTGATCCAGGAAGATGCCGGCTTTGTGAAAAACCTGTCGAGAGAGGATATTGAATTCCTGTTTGGCTAAATGGGCTTTCTTATGCTGCCACGCTTTGTTCGTCCTCAATCTCCTCGGATGATGTTGAGCGTTTTTTCTTCTTTCGAAGCTTGTTAATCCAGATCATCACACCGGTAACGGGAAGACTGGTGCCGATGAGGCAGGCAATGAAATAAATGATCTTCGAAAATGTGCCATAAAAACTGCCGATGTGGATTGCTTTTATGGAAGAAAGAATTTTCTCGTTAAGCGGTTTTTCAGAAAACAATTCTGTCTTGAGCACTGCACCTGAATACTGATCAAGTGTTAAGCGATCGGCTACCGATGTGGCGAAAAATGTATTTTTTGTTTTCGAGACATTGACAACCCCCAGGGAGTCGGCTGGAAGCGAGAAACGATAATCACCGCCATATGCTAAAACTTTGTCGGCCGCCAACTGATACGTTTCCAGGGATGCAGTTGCTCCGTGAACAACCGTGGACTGCAGAGGCGCTTGCTCTGCACGTTGTCCTCCACCAAAGACATTTGTAACGCCTTTTTTATACCATTCGAAAGACCAGGTGAGTCCCGTGAGCGCCATGACGAGCAAAAAAACTGAAGCGTACAGACCAAGTGCATTATGCAGATCGTGGTTTACGCGCTTCCAATTGGCGGATGTTTTAATGCGTAGTCCCTGTCTCCAGTTCTTGACTTTCTTCGGGAACCAGATCACGAGTCCTGTAAGGATGATTAGAATAAAGATCATTGTAGCGACACCCACGATTGGCCGACCTATCGCAGTATCGAGCAGGAGCCATCGATGAAGTCGGAACATAAATCCAAAAAAAGCAGAGGAGTTTGTTTCATTTGTGCCCAACACTTTTCCTGAATATGGATCGATGAAAAACGTGGTGCGCTTGCCTCCACCCTGTCCGCCTTTCGGTGGGGCATCTGTCGGGGCCGCTTCAGGGATTACCAGGGTGACCTGGTAGGAACCGTTTTCTGCTTCCGGAATTACAACGGTCTGAACTATCCCAGGACCTTGTGCGTGTTGAACCTGGTCAATCAGGGTTGTTGCTGGCAGACGTTTTGATCCAGGGCGAGCTTCTACCGTATAGAGTTCAGCATCAGTGATCTTTTGAATCTCCGTGGAGAACGTATAAACCGTTCCACTAAGGCATACAACAAAAAGAATCAGACCGCTGCCAACGCCAAGCCAGAGGTGAATTGTATTTAATAAGCTTCTGACTTTAAGCCAACGGGTGTTCTTCTCCTTCTTCATGAGCGCAATGTCCTTTACTTTTTTTTTGAGGATTCAAAATTAACAAAATTCGGGCGGGTCACTAGTCACTGGTCATTAGTCACTAGTCACTGGCCATTAGTCACTAGGCATTAGGCATTGGGCATTAGGGGGTGGTTCGATATGGAGAAAGAATGGTTGATGTATGCGGTTTGAGGAGCGGATCTCTTACCATATAGTGCAATCCCACTAATGCCTGATGCCCAATGCCTAATTCCTAAAACGTTAATAAAATGCTAGTCATCAACGCCTTACAAGCCAACACATACGCTATTGGTTGAGTGTATTTCAGCAGCTGGCACGGAAATTTAACTGGTTTGGTTTTCGAATTGTTATGGCACGAATTCTCAACGCAGTACAATCCATTAAATCAGAGATCATGGAAATCACCAACCCTGTCGCTATTCGCAAGGAGCTTGTGAAGGCGAAAAACTATGGTAAAAAGATTGGCCTGTTCTGCATGAGCATTCACAACTCACTCGTGTACGGAACCGTAGATTCCCTCGAGTTGACAAGTGGCGATCAGGTTGTTGTGTTCAACTGGTACAACGAATCCAATCACGAGCCGTGCAAATCGCATATTTTTCTCGAAGAGATCAACGCGATTCGGGTGTCGAAGGGAAAGTGAGATTACAAAATACCACTAAACATCCTGATAGCTATCCGGACCAAAATCCAGAATCAATCGCTTCAACTATTCCGTTTGAGATTTGGCTTTTTGGGTCATTGGAATTTTATCATGTAAGAATTGCCGCCAGATTGATTAAAATAAATTTAATTAGCACCGTTACTGATTCAAAAGTTCAAGTACATTTGTTCGCGTATTTTATAATTCCTGATGATTAATATCGAAGAAGGTCAGCAATACCTGTTAGATAACAAAATTGTAGTCACTGTCATTAAAGCTCTCACCCGGTCTCGTAACACGTTCAGTGTAGCACTCCCCGACAAAAGCATTAACACCGTTGAAAAAGAAAGGCTGAAGGTGATCCCTGTTGCAGCTGAGTAACTTGAATGTGCTCAGGTTGTCATGTGCTCAAGTGTTCATGTTTCGATCCGAAAGGTCGTGCCTTGCGCATGAAATAACAGAGCTTACAATAATTTACCTAAGCAATCTTTAAAACATGTTACACGATGAGTCATCGCTGGCCGAGACACGCGCGGACGAAGTGTGCTCAAGTGGTAAGGTGCTCATGTCTTCAGGTTTCGATCCGAATGGTCCTGCCTTGTGCATGAAGTAGCAGCAGCTTAGAATAATTTACCTAGCAATCACTCTAAAACTTGTGACGCGAATGAGTCATGGCTGGCTATAACACGAGCCGCAGGTGAAATGTGCTCAAGTGTTCATGTACTCAGGTTTCGGTTCGAGCGTTTGTAGCCAATTTTAACTTCGAAATTGAAGCTTAATACCGGGGCTTGACATCCCAGCAATCTGTAAAATTTCAACATGAAAGAGCCAAGCTGGCACCATACCCACCACGACAGTGGAAATTAGGATTGTTGAACGCGGGTGTGACGGCTTGGTGATCAAATGATACAATAAGCAGCCGGTTTTTTCGTTGTCTGAAAAAACCGAACCTCATGACCCAAAAGAAACTTTTCCTTTTCATAGGCATTGGAGTGGTGCTGCTCCTGATTGCGAAAATAGGATTCAATCTCTACTCGAAAGTCGAAGCGTTTAGTGCGGAACGTGAATGGTATGGAACTCAGCTTCACTATGACTTCTCCTCCAGCATCGACAGCGTTAAATTTTTAGATGGAAATGTCGGTCCTGCAAAATTATATTGCACCCTCACAAAAGGCACGCTTGATCCTTCCATCGAGGACAGTCTTGGTAAAAAGCTTCAGCATTTTACTTACCTGCGCTTCAACGAATCAAGAAAGGAAGATAAAATCCGGTTTGTGATGCCTGGTGCTGAACGATTCGTCAAGGGCTATTGCGTAGTGGTGAACTCGATTCGTGATCAGATCCAACTCTTCCGGAAGCGAAGCGAAATTTATAGTGACCGGTTCAGCAATCTGCTGGAGGCACGAGTGACGCGTTGAAATGTGCGCAGGTGTTAAGGTGTTAAGGTGTTAAGGCTATGACGTTCACTTGATCTGGCCCAAGCATGGGACAGTATGGCCACACATTAACACTTTAGCACATGAACACATCTATTCGCTCCTCAAACTCTTCACCGGATTCATCACCGCGGCTTTCACTGCCTGAAAACTTACCGTCAATAACGTAATGATGAGTGCACCGATCGCTGCACTGGCGAAGGTGAGCCAATTGATGTCTGTATGATATTCATAGTTTTTAAGGCCATTGCTCAACACATAGTACGCCAACGGAATCGCTATGCAACATGAGATGAGTACCAGCAACACAAATTGTTGTGAAAGCATACGCCATAAGTTTGCAACGGAGGCACCCAGTACTTTGCGGATACCGATTTCTTTTATGCGCTGTTCGGCTACAAAGGACGCCAGTCCAAATAATCCGAGACAACTAATAAAAATGGCAAGCGTGGCAAAAACTGCTGCCAGTTTTCCGATTCGTTCTTCGTTGGCGAACTTGGCAGCAAACTGTTGGTCAGCGAAGCGATAATCGAATGGAATCTCCGGCATCATACTCGTAAACACCTTCTCAATTTTCGGTAACGCGGCACCGGCTGAAACGCCCGGTGCGATGCGGATCAGTAACACACCTTCATAGCCGTAGGTGAAGAACACCGCGGGTTTTACAGGCTCGAATGGAGAATTCATAATCATGTCTTTTACAATCCCAACAATCCGGAAATCCTGGTCCACACCCCAGGCGCGGTTTGTCCAGCGGACAGTTTTCCCCACTGGATCTTGAAGCTTCATGTATTCGACCGCAGCTTCGTTTAACACAATGCCTGCGCTGTCACTTGCGATATCACGGGAAAAATCCCGTCCATCGATAAATTGCCATCCAACAGTCTTGCCAAATTCGTGCGAGACGTTTAGGGTTGCAAAATTGGCTTCGAATGACGGATCTTTTCCTTCCCAATTGAATCCACCGTTGTGCGACCATGTGCCGCTCAAATCTCCGCCCGACTCTCCTACCGATGCGACAACTCCTGTCTTTTTCAATTCCGCCCACAATGCATCCCGTTTCGTGTCAAACTCGCCAGATTTTTTTCGCATGATCAGCAGTCCTTCGCGGTCATAACCGACAGGCCTGCTTTTCACAAACTCGAGTTGCTGATAGATCACTGCCGTGCAAATGATCAACATTACGGAGACCGAAAATTGCATGACGACCAAAGTCTTTCTCGGAATCGAAGCGTAACGCCCTGCACGAAACGTTCCTTTGAGAACGCTAACAGGTTTGAAGGAGGACAAATAGAACGCTGGATAACTTCCGGCCAGACAACCAGTGAGCAGAATAAAAGCTAAGCTGCTCACCCAAAACCAGCTTTGGTCGAGAGGCATTTCGATCGCTTTTGCTGATAGTTGATTAAAGCCGGGCAACGCCACAAATACAATTAATAAACACGCAGCAAAGGCAAACAGCACAACGAGAAACGATTCGCTGAAGAATTGTACGATCAGTTGTTTGCGAGCAGATCCAATCGTTTTGCGGATGCCCACTTCCTTCGCGCGCTTTTCGGATCGAGCAGTGCTGAGATTCATGAAATTTATACACGCCAACACGAGAACGAAAACCCCGATCGCACCGATGAACCAGACGAACTGGATTGGCCCATTCTGTAACAGCCCTTCTTTATAATTGGAATACAGATGCCACTTGCTCATCGGATGAAGAAGAATGTCGTAGTCGTATTGCAATTCGTTCTTCATGTAATCCAGGTCTTTTATTGCAATCATCTCCGCCTTTTTGATAGCTGCGGCCACCTCCTCCACGGATTTGCTATCAGCAACCTGAACATAAAGGAAAAGAAAGTGGTCGTCCCAGCCCTTACTTGTAATCCAACTGGCATCCTTTTCAAGAAACTTCCATGGCTGAAAAAACTGAAGTCCATGAAACTCCGTGTTGCGCGGAAAATCCTTAAAAACGCCTGTAACGGTGACTTCGACATCATTATTCACTTTCATAGCTTTGCCTAACGGATCCGCGTCACCAAAAAATGCCTTCGATGTGGACTCCGAAATCATAATCCCGTGAAGTTCATTGAGACCCGCCCAGGCTCCAAAGGTCATCTCGAATGAAAACATTTCAGGCGCATCTTCGCCAACGTACAGGCCACGCCTGCTCAGTCTTTTACCCTCTGAGGAAAGGACAGCCTCAAAACCTCCCGCCCAGGCAACAGGCACTACATGCTTGAAGTTTTGACGATAGGTTGTCTGCAACTCAGTGATAAGCGGATATGGAATGTAATCCTGTCCCTGGCGGTACTTGCCTTCAAACGTTCCACCCTTCGTAACTTGAGCGATTCGATCATAATTTTTAAAGTAGGTGTTAAACGACAGCTCATCGAATACCCAGAGCCCAACGAGAAGCGCTACTGCCATTCCCGAAGCGAGACCAGCGATGTTTATGAACGAATAGCCATAGTGTTTCACCAGGTTGCGCATGGCGATCTTGAAGTAATTTCTGAGCATAGGCAATGAGTTGGTTGAATGATAATTCCGAAATGACTTTATGAACTCCGGGCGGAAATATTTGAGAACACTCCACATGAAAATCCACTGGGCCTTTCGCGGAGATTCGTTCATATTTTTATAAAACAATTCCGTAAGATCTCCTTCGATCTCATCGAGGTAGTCTTCACGACAAAACCATCGAAGGAAGGCAAGCGATCGCTTAGGTGGCTGAATCATCCGAACGAAATTTTAGGGATCTGTTTGTAAAGACTTGTGCGCAATTCGAACTGACTGTCGAGCATCCGTTTGCCGAGTGCGGTGATGACGTAGAATTTCTTCCTTCTGCCTCCACGGTCTTCCGTGATGCCGCCAAACCGCGACTTCACAAAACCTTTGTCTTCCAGGCGCTTCAACGCCACATGCACTGCGCTAATATTGAGTTTCTTCTCCTGCTTCTCTTCGAGGTTTTCCAAAATAGAAACACCGTACGCCTCATCATGCAATGCCGCGACCATCAGTAGAACAAGCTCTTCAAATTCACCAAGGGATTGTTGTTTCATGACTATTTACTTAACAAACGTGAAAGTAATTAATTTATTTCACATTTGTTAAGGATACTTGTGAATTCCTGTTTGTGTCCCGGGTTGGGTTGAGGTGATGTGTGAAGAGTTTGCCTTCGAAGAGGCATTAGGAATTAGGGATTAGGCATTAGGCATTAGAAAATGCAAAAAGGCAGCTGTGACGCTGCCTTTTTTGTACTTCGCTATTGCAAGAATAACTCATTTCGATTGACTTCACCCACTAATGCCTAATGCCTAATCCAAATCCAACCAATGACGGGGTCGTTCAATTATCTAGCCCACGTGAACTGGAGTTGTCCTAAAGGTCAAACTCAATCGTATCTCCCACCCCAAACGACTTCCCTTCATCCTTCGGCTTTGGCTCCGGCCTTGGCTTTTCGCTTTCAGCTCCCGATGCGAGGCGATCGGGATCTGCGACTTTCTGCTTTAAGCTTACTTCTTCTTTTTCTTCGGAGGAGCTACTTTCTTCGCGGGGGCTTTCGCTTTTGGCTGGGCTTTCCCCGAAGAGGTTTTGCTGCTCGACTTTGATTTTGGGCTTGGGCTCTGGCCTTTTTGGGGCTTGGGCTTTTGGCTCTGGGATGTTGAAGAGGTTGGCTTGCTCCCCTTCTTCGATCCACTCGTTGGGATCCGGCTCGAATTTTTTTTTTCCCCGGTCTTATTCGAGGTTGATTCGGATGATTCGGACTCGCCTTCATCTTCGCTTTCTTCTGCTGATGCCTCCTGATCCTGAACCAGGTCCACCTTCGTCACTTTGAATTCAGACAGTCTGTTACCCAGTGCTTTCCAGCCCTTTACTTCCACAAGCTCGTCAAGACTCATTGTCTCGATCTTCTTAGGCTTGTCTTTCGCCTTCTGAACTTCTACTTCAACCTCAGGACTTTCTGCAGTGGACACGACAACGAGTCGCGAGCCGATACCTTCGGAGATGAATCCGAATTCCTTGTCGGTGGTACTCGTTTCGATGTTGAAACGCTTGACCATGTATTGCTTGCTTTCGCCATCGACATACACAGCCGAGATCACTTTCTTCGGATTAAACTTCTCCACGTGCAAAGTCTTCTCAGGATCGTAGCGGTTGGTAAGATCGAAGTTCGTGATCTTGTATGAACCATTGCGCATGAAAGCAATGATCAAATCATCACCATCAAACTTGCCGAGCTTTCTTCCGCGACCGTCTTTGTTCAGTCTGCCGGAAGCTTCGTCATACCACAAGTCGATCTTACTTAACGTAGATGCACCTGCCTTCAGGAAGTCAACCTTCCGGACAGGATAATGCGTGATGGTATTTCCACGTGAGCTTCTGCCCTTTACTTCGAGTTCAGAGAAGTCGTATTCAAATATCTTTTTACGAGCCGTACTTGCAGGACTAAGTTTCACTTCAACTGTCTCCGCTTCCCCGTTAGGGTTTCCAGACACGTAGTGAATCTTTGAATTTGGATGACCTTGCGTCAGATCGTATTCCTTGTCGCGGGTAACGCCAGGGAGATTGAAACGCTTCGCGAACGTTCTGCCGCTCTTGCCGTCAGAGTAGATGACGTTATATACCATGCGGTCATCGGCCTTCTTCCAGATGCCGGCATACAGGATGTCTTTCCCCATAAAGCCTTTCTCCTGGATCTTCGAGATCAGCGCCTTGCCGTCTTTGCGGATAACGATCACGTTGTCGAGCTCCGAGCAGTCGGTGATGAACTCGGTCTTATCGTCACGCTTCAAGCCATATCCAACGAAACCATCGGCACGGTTAACATAAAGCTTCTGGTTGCTGGCAATAACTTCTGTCGCTGAAACGGATTGGAAGCTCTTGATCTCCGTCTTACGCTCTCTTCCTTTGCCATATTTTTCAAGCAGGTTCTGGAAGTATGAGATCGCGTAATCCGTTAAGTGTCTGAGGTGATGCTGCGTTTCCTTCAACTCTTTCTCAAGGTCTTTCAGCATCTCGTCAGCTTTGAATGAGTCGAATTTGGAGATACGCTTGATCTTGATTTCGGTCAACTTCACGATATCGTCATTCGTGATCTCACGGTAGAATTTCTTCTTGTGAGGCTTCAACCCTTTGTCGATACGAGCGATGACTTCTTCCCACGTTCTTGCTTCTTCGATGTCGCGGTAGATCTTGTTTTCAATGAAGATCTTTTCGAGCGATGAGAAAAGGATCTTCTCCATCAACTCGGCCTTACGAATCTCAAGCTCACGTTTCAGAAGTTTTACCGTCTGCTCCGTGTTGTATTTGAGAATGTCAGTGACGCCCATGAACGCAGGCTTGTCCTCCACGATCACGCAGGCATTTGGTGAAATACTGATCTCACAATCCGTAAACGCATACAAGGCATCCATCGCAATCTCTGGAGATTGGCCCGGCTGAAGAAGGATCTGGATTTCGACATCTTTCGCTGTGTTGTCGATCACTTGCTTCACTTTTATCTGCCCTTTTTCGCTCGCCTTCACGATGGATTCCATCAAGGAAGTGGTCGTGGTTGAGAACGGTATCTCCTTGATAACGAGTGTCTTCTTGTCGATGATATCAATCTTTGCGCGAACCTTGACTTTACCTCCACGCATACCGTTATTGTATTCCGAGAAATCGGCAATACCACCAGTCGGGAAGTCGGGATAGATCTTCGGCCGCTTCTCTTTCAAAACATCGATTGAAGCCTTAATGAGCTCATTAAAGTTGTGCGGAAGGATCTTTGTAGACAGACCTACTGCTATACCTTCAACCCCCTGGGCAAGCAAAAGCGGGAACTTCACCGGGAGTGTAACCGGCTCTTTCTTGCGGCCATCGTACGAAAGTTGCCACTCGGTAGTCTGTGGGTTGTAGACGACATCGAGTGCAAACTTGGAAAGACGTGCTTCAATGTAACGTGGAGCCGCTGCGCCATCGCCTGTGCGTATATCCCCCCAGTTACCCTGCGTTTCGATGAGGATATCCTTCTGCCCGAGGTTCACGATCGCTTCACCGATTGCTGCATCACCGTGCGGGTGATACTGCATCGCATTACCGATGACGTTCGCGACTTTGTTGAAACGCCCGTCATCCATCTCTTTGAGCGAATGCATGATCCTGCGCTGCACGGGCTTGAAACCGTCTTCAATGCGTGGCACCGCTCGCTCAAGGATTACATAGGATGCATAATCAAGGAACCAGTTTTGGTACAGTCCATCCAGCGCAATGGAGTGGATAGCATCACCGTTGGCATTTCCGTTCGCACCGTTGGTGTTGGTGGAAATGACGGTAGGTTTTCCAAGTGGGGGTTTCTTCTTGCTCATCTAGGTTATCTGTCTTCT
>DASWTM010000278.1:0-5781 GCA_036402115.1 Chryseosolibacter sp. | reverse complement strand
TATCACCAGGATGGAAATCAGGTAAGCCTTCGCGAACCTTGGTGAATTCCTGCTCCACTAATTTGATTAAATCGGCCATAACTCGTATGCTTTTTGAAACGGACTGCAAATATAGGAAACCGAATGCAGTTGGCAATAGGCGGGCTTACAAATACTTTATCTTTCTAAGCGCAAATCGTCAAAAAACAATGGTTTTAGTGCCTTTCCAGTAGGCCCGGACGCCTTTTTAATGTGCGTTCGGTCGCTTTTTCTAACCTCCACTGCTCAATCTTTGCCTCATGTCCGGATAAAAGCACATCGGGGACTTTCCACCCTTTGTATTCTGCAGGGCGCGTGTATACGGGTGGGGCAATCATGTTATCCTGAAATGAATCGCTTAGCGCGGAGGTTTCGTCAGAGAGAACTCCCGGGAGCAGTCTTATCACTGCGTCAGAAATGACTGCTGCCGCCAACTCACCTCCGGACAGAACGTAGTCGCCAATACTCATTTCTCTTGTGATCAAATGTTCACGGACCCGTTCATCAACCCCTTTGTAGTGCCCACATAACAGAATCAGGTTTTTCTTGAGACTTAATTGATTCGCGATCGACTGCGTGAATAACTCTCCATCCGGACTCATATAAATAATGTCATCGTATTCACGCTTTGATTTCAAATCCTGAATGCAACGATCGATCGGTTCGATCATCATGACCATGCCTGCGCCACCACCATACGCATAATCGTCCACCGACTTGTGGCCGTCAGTAGCATAACTGCGCAAGTCGATAATATTTACTTCCACAAGACCTTTCTTCTGCGCGCGCTTCATGATGGAGTCGTTGAAGGGACTTTCGATCAGGCGTGGTAGGCAAGTGATGATGTCGATGTGCATGGCTTCAAAGTTAGCAAGAATGTTTGGTGCAACTATTCCATAGCCACTAAGTCACTAATAACACAAAGGAACACGAAGATATTTGATGCCCTCTTGGTGCTCCTTGGTGTTCTTGGTGCCTTGGTGGCTCATAGCATTACCAGTCGGTAAGAAGATATTAAATGTCCAGGAACCCCTCAGGCAACTCCACACTGATGGTCTTCTTACTCTTGTTGATGCTCTTTACAAAAGGGCCATTAATGGGAATCAGTACTTCCTTCCCGTTAAAGATAAGTGTCAGTAGCTTGTTGGGTCCCGCTGTCGTGATGGCTGTTACGGATCCGAGATTTCCTTCATTCGTGTCATTCACTTCGAAACCGATTACTTCGTCATCGTAGAATTCACCGCGTCCTGACTTTGGGCGTGAAGACTTCGGCAGGTACAAGGCTGACTTCGAAATCTCTTTTGCTTGTTCGGGTGTGTTGATGTCTTCGAACTTGAGATAGGCTTTGGTTCCGCTGACAGAGATGTCCTGGCGGAAATAGGGAATCAGCTGATTGTTTTTCTCAACGAAAAGTGTGTCGATGTCTGCAAGATCTGCCGGTGCTTCGGCATCCAGCGATACCGTTACCTGACCTTTCAATCCATGTGGCTTGAGGATGTATCCAATCTTGTATGCTGATTTCAGATCCATAGGAATTTACTAAAAGAAAAAATGCCAACACGATCGAACGTATTGGCATTTGGTATCATCCGGATAAAATTATCCTTGTGCTTCTGTGTTCTCAGCAGGAGCTTCACCACCTTCAGCAGCAGCGGGAGCAGCTTGTGCAGCAGCTTCAGCAGCTTGTTGCTTCTTGCGGATTGCTTCAGCGCGTGCTTCTCTAACTTTGCTTTCAGCTTCTTTTCTCGCCTTAGCTTGAGCTTGCTTGCTCTGAGAAAGCGTGTCTTTCTTAGCCTGGATCTTAGCTTCTTTTGCCTGCACCCAGTCAGCAAGTTTTTTGTCAGCTTGCTCTTGTGTGATGGCACCTTTTACAACACCGATTTGAAGGTGTTTTCTTAGCATGATGCCACGGTATGACAACATTGCTTTTACAGTGTCAGAAGGTTGTGCACCATTCATCAACCATTGGAAAGCGCGATCTTCGTTCAACACGATAGATGCTGGGTTTGTAAGAGGATTGTAAGTACCAATCTTCTCGATAAAGCGACCATCACGTGGTGCTCTGGCATCGGTTACGACTACATCGAACATTGCCAGTTTCTTGCGGCCTCTGCGGGCCAATCTGATTTTTACCATTGTTTGTAATTTGTGGAACTCGTCCGTTAATTATGGGGGGCAAAGATAGGAATCTCTGGTTAATGGAGCAAGTCGAGGCTGAAAAGGATGTGGGTATCTGATTGGGCTGCAAGCTGCAGGCTTCAAGCTTCAAGCCGACTCGAGGTAAATGTACTGGTAATCAAGCCTTTATTTGAAAGGTGAAAGTACTGAAACTACACCTGACTTGCAGCTTGTAGCTTGAAGCGTGCAGCCTGTAATCATCCAGGGTGTACACCTCCCAATTCTCCTAACCAGCAGATACCGAGCAAATAATCGTTCAACCGAGTACACGATTTTTTAAATAAAACCCCGTTTTCTACATTTGGGGGCTTCACAAAATAACCATGGACAAATATTCCTATATCAGCAACGCAGACGTTGGTTATCTCGATCAACTCTATCAAAATTATAAGAAAGAACCCGGATCAGTCGACTTCAGCTGGCAGAAGTTCTTTGAAGGCTACGATTTCTCGGTTCAACGTCACGGTGAAAACGGTCACACCACCACGGAAGATCCAATCACTATTAAAGAGACTCAGGTTCGAAACCTGATTTTCGCGTATCGCTCGTTTGGCCACCTGGTTTCTAAAACCAACCCCGTACGCGAGCGCAGAAATCACAACGTCCAATTCGATCACAAAAGTGTCGGTTTGACCGATGCGGATCTCGACACCGAGTTTGACGTTGCTGCGGAGATCGGTATGCCGCGCACAACGCTGCGCAAGATCATCGAAAAGCTGAAAGCGGTTTATCTGGGCCCCATCGGTTTCGAATACAACTTCATCCGAAACGATGAGATTCGTCAATGGTTCTTTGAGAAGTGCGAAAAGGAATACTATTCATACAACCCAAGCCTGGATGAGAAGAAAAGAATCCTATCCAAGCTGAACGAAGCGGTAGTATTTGAAAATTTCCTTCACACAAAATTCCTGGGGCAAAAACGTTTCTCGCTTGAAGGTGGGGAAAATACAATTCCCGGACTTCAGACTATTATTAATAAAGCCGCTGAACTAGATGTAAAAGAAGTCGTGATCGGCATGGCTCACCGCGGCCGCCTGAACGTGCTCTCGAACATCCTTGGTAAAACATACGAGCAAATCTTTACCGAATTCGAAGGTAACGTGAATCCCGATTTAACGATGGGGGATGGTGACGTGAAGTATCACCTGGGTTATGCATCGCACATCACATCGCCTTCCGGCAAGAAGATCTACGTCAAGCTTACACCAAACCCGTCACACCTTGAAGCGGTTGACCCGCTGGTGATTGGCTACACACGCGGTCAGATCGATGATGAATATAAAGGAACACTGAGTTCAGCAATGGCAATCCTGATCCATGGTGATGCCGCTGTTGCTGGTCAGGGTATCGTATATGAAGTGGTGCAGATGTCGGGACTGCCTGGTTACACAACCGGTGGAACCATTCACTTTGTGATCAACAATCAAGTTGGTTTTACGACCGACTATGATGATGCACGTACATCTATCTACTGTACAGACATCGCGAAGATTGTTGACGCTCCTGTACTTCACGTAAACGGTGATGATGCAGAAGCCGTGAGCTTTGTGTCAAACCTCGCGGTTGAGTATCGTCAGAAGTTCGGCAAGGATATTTTCATCGATTTGCTTTGCTACAGACGTCATGGTCACAACGAAAGCGATGAGCCGAAGTTCACACAGCCGAAATTGTATAACCTCATCGCGAAGCATCCGAATCCGCGTGAGATCTATGTGAAGAAACTTATCGAAAGAGCTGATGTTGACGCAGCACTGGCTGACGAGATGGACAAGAGCTTCCGTAATCAACTTCAGGATCGTTTGAATGAAGTGAAACAAAAACCCCTTCCATACAAAGCACAAAAGATCGAGGCGGAATGGGAGAAACTTCGCAGAGCGACCCCGGAAGACTTCGATGAATCACCAAAGACTGGTATCAAGCAAAGTGTTATCGATAAGGTTGGAAAAGCACTCAGCACAATTCCAGAAAACTTCAAGCCGATCAAGCAAATTGAGAAACTCTTGAAGGATCGTCAGACGGCATTCTTTGAAGACAAGGCATTGGGTTGGGCGGAAGCAGAATTGCTGGCGTATGGTTCGTTGCTTACAGAAGGCACACCTGTTCGGATGTCTGGTCAGGATGTGAAGCGCGGTACATTCTCGCACCGTCACGCTTACTTCTTCGACATGAATACCAACGCACCGTACTGCGGTCTCGATAACATCGAAAAAGGTCAGCAAAAATTCCATATCTACAACTCGTTGCTTTCCGAGTTTGGTGTGTTGGGATTTGAATACGGTTACGCCATGTCATCGCCACACGCATTGGTTTTGTGGGAAGCGCAGTTCGGTGACTTTGTGAATGGTGCACAGGTAATGATCGATCAGTTTATCTCAAGCGCAGAATCGAAATGGCAGCGCATGAACGGATTGGTCATGTTACTTCCTCACGGATATGAAGGACAGGGACCAGAACACTCAAGCTGCCGTCCGGAAAGATTTTTGCAGTTGTCGGCTGAATACAACATGATCGTTGCAAGCCCGACAACACCGGCAAACTTCTTCCACCTGTTGAGGAGACAAGTAACATGGCCATTCAGAAAACCGTGTATCGTTACTTCGCCTAAATCATTACTGAGACATCCTGCGGTCATCTCTCCAATAAAGGAGTTTATCGATGGAAACTTCCTTGAGGTGATTGATGATGCAAATGTGACGGCAAAAGATGTAAAGCGTTTGATCCTTTGCTCAGGAAAAGTCTACTACGACCTTTTGGAAAATCAACAAAAGAAAAAGATCAAGGATACAGCTATCGTGCGAATCGAGCAGCTCCACCCGTTCCCTGAGAAGCAAGTGAATGCAATCCTCAAGAAATACAAAAATGCAAAAGTCGTGTTCGTACAGGAAGAACCAGCGAACATGGGTTATGCATCGTACATCCTGAGAATGATGCCGAAAGTCTCAATGGATTTTGTTTCCCGTAAGGCGAGCGCATCTCCTGCGACCGGATATTCAAAAGTTCACAAAATAGAGCAAGACAAAATTGTCAATCAGGCATTTGAGATATAATCCTGATCTAAAAAATAACAACAAACCAAAAAAATAACTCAATGGGAATACAGGTTAAAGTCCCCACAGTAGGGGAATCCATTTCCGAAGTAACGATTGCCAATTGGTTGAAAAAAGATGGTGATTCTGTTCAGGTTGATGAAGTCATTGCTGAGCTGGAATCGGATAAAGCAACGTTTGAGCTCACAGCACAAAACGCTGGAGTATTAAAAATTGTAAAACAAAAAGGTGAGACCGTTCCCATCGGAGAGGTGATCTGTGAGATTGAGCCGAATGGTGCGGCTGCTCCTGCAAAATCAGAGAGTAAGCCTCAATCTGCTACACCGGCTGCAACCTCGGCAGCTGCTACCTCCGCACCCAAAGCAACAGGCGGTGTGAAAGAGATGAAAGTGCCAGCGGTAGGAGAGTCGATCACTGAAGTCACCATCTCAACGTGGTTGAAGAAAGATGGCGACTTTGTGCAAATCGATGACATCATCGCTGAGGTTGAATCTGATAAAGCAACGTTTGAGCTACCTGCCGAGGCAACGGGTATCTT
>DASWTM010000277.1:0-4856 GCA_036402115.1 Chryseosolibacter sp. | reverse complement strand
TTTAAAAAGAAAAACTAGCTAGAGCTAAGAACCAAATTCCAAATTCCAAGAACCAAACTCCAAAAGAAAAAAAACAGAGGATGATGTTACACTTGTTGATGAACGGAACTGCGGATTGGGAACCTTAACTTGAAGTTGGATTTTGGACCTTGGATTTTGGGCCTTGGGTTTTGGATCTTGGATTTTGGATCTTGTATGTTGGGCACGCGGGCTCAGCGCGCAAAGAGCTCTGCTACTTTCTCCAGGTCTACGTTTCCTCCCGAAAAAATAATCCCCACTTTCTTGCCCTTAAATTTCTCTTTTGCTTTCAGCACCGCAGCGAAAGGAACCACGCCTGAAGTTTCAACCACAAGTTTTAGCCGTTCCCATGCAAGGCGCATGGCGGCAATGATTTCCTCGTCAGTGACAGTAATGATTTCTTTTACATTTTCATGGATGATCGGAAAAGTTTTGTCGCCAAGCGAGGTCAGAAGGCCGTCAGCGATGGTGTTCGATTGCGATTGCTCAATCTTTCCACTTTTCATCGCGCGGAACGCATCATCAGCACCCGCAGGCTCTCCTGCGATCACTTGAGTTTTAGGTGAAAAATATTTTGCAGCTAAAAGAGTCCCACTTAAAAGACCGCCACCACCAACCGGAGTGACGATGAAGTCAAGATCTTTCACGTCTTCAAAGAGCTCCACTGCAGCAGTGGCCTGACCTTCCATTACCTTATAATTGTTGAACGGATGGATTTCTGTTGCACCGGTCTTTCTGATCACCTCCGCCAGCGTTGTCTCACGCGACTGCAGATTCGGCTCGCACTCATAGATTTTCCCTCCATAGCCTTCGACACCTTTCTTTTTGATCTGCGGTGCAGTTCGTGGCATCACCACGTGTGCAGGAATGTTTAATATCTTAGCCGCACGTGCTATCGCTTGCGCATGATTCCCACTGGAGTGAGTGGCAATTCCTCTTGCGCGGTCAGCATCGCTTAACGACAACGCGGCATTCATTGCACCTCTCGCCTTGAAGGCCCCGACATTCTGCAGGTTTTCACACTTAAAATAAATTTCGCAGCCTGCAATCTCGTTGATGCTCTCAGAGGTCATCACGGGTGTCCGATGAACATACGGTTTGATGCGCTCGTGCGCTGCCTGAATGGTTTCTTTGGTGATCATCATTTTGTATTAGTGGGCGTCAAGCCAGTTGTCTGCAATTCCGACCTCAACTTCCATGGGAACTTCAAGCTGCACAGCATTCCGCATCAGCTCGATCACGTTCGCCTTTACCACATCCTGTTCATCCTTATGCAGGTCGAAAACAAGTTCGTCATGCACCTGCATTGTCATTTTCGTTTTAAGCTTTTCTTTCTTCAGCCAGGCGTGAATGTTTACCATGGCAATCTTGATGATATCGGCAGCGCTCCCCTGAATAGGCGCGTTGATGGCATTTCGTTCAGCAAAGCCTCGTGTCGAGACGTTCCGCGAATTGATGTCTCGAAGATAACGTCTGCGGCCCATGATCGTTTCCACGTATTCTTTTTCGCGCGCGTTGTTGATGGAATCATCCATGTACTTTTTAATCGCGGAAAATTCGGTGAAGTAGGCTTTGATTATTTCTGCGGCTTCGGATCGCGCGATGCCAAGATTTTGCGCTAAACCGAAAGCTGAACTTCCATACAAAATTCCAAAGTTGACTTCTTTTGCCTTCCTGCGCATGTCAGCAGTAACCTGATCCAGCGGAACGTTAAACACTTTCGCTGCGGTGGTTGTGTGGATATCACGTTTGTTTTTAAATGCCTCGATCATCGTTTCATCTTTCGCGAAGGATGCAGCAATGCGAAGTTCGATTTGTGAGTAGTCGGCAGACATAAAAAGATAATCGTCATTTCGCGCTACGAAGGCCTTACGAATCTGCCTTCCTTTTTCGGTGCGGATCGGAATGTTTTGAAGATTCGGATTGTTGGAACTCAATCTTCCAGTAACCGCCCATGCCTGACGATAATCCGTGTGAATTCTCCCATCGTACTGACTGATCATCCGCGGAAGCGCATCCACGTAGGTTGATCTAAGCTTGTCATATTCACGATAGTCAAGAATCTTACGCGCGATTTCGTGTTCCGGTGCCAGACTCGCAAGTACATCTTCACCAGTCGCATATTGACCTGACTTAGTCTTCTTCGGTTTTTCCAGAAGTTTCATCTTGTCGAACAGAATATCTCCCAACTGTTTTGGAGACCCGATATTGAATTCGGCATCGGCAAGCGTATAGATCTCCTTTTGTACGCGTTCGATTTCAACTTTCAAATCTTCCGACATTTTGTTGAGTGCCTTCACATCAACTTTAACGCCTTCAAACTCCATTGCCGCGAGCACTTTTGCCAACGGCATTTCAATATCCGACATGAGTTTTTCGTGACCGCGTGATCTAAGATCGTTTAGTACCGGCTCTCTAAGCTGGAAGGTTTTATCGACACGTTCGCACACCTGGTTCTTTTGCTTTGAATCGGGATCCGCGAGCATTTCGAAATTGAGATACTGTGAACACAGAACGGGCAATGCGTGAGATGCTTCGGGTTCGATCAGGTAATGTGCAAGCATCGGGTCGAATAATTCACCTTTCAGTTCTACGCCAAACTTGTGTAACACCAGCATGGCAAACTTGAGGTTGTGACCAATTTTTGAAATTGATTCACTCTCAAGTGCAGGTTGTAATTCCTTGATAATATTTTCAGCGTCCTCCTGATTCTGAACAGGGATGAAATGCGCTTCGTTCGCGGCCCACGAAATTGCAACACCCTTCAATTCATATTCGAAATTTGAGGCATCGTCTGTGATCAGCTCAAGAGCGAACGAGGTTTGCTTGCATAGATTTTCAACAAAGGCCCTGCGCAGTTCAGGAACGTCAACCGTGTAGTAATTGAGATTTTCCGGACTCACATCAACTTTTGGTGCAAGCACATCCGCCTGTGGATTTTTTGCAAACATCGAAAGCTGAGGACTCGAAGGAATTTTCGGTGCTGCCGTAGCTGGTTTACTTCCAGCCGAAGGATCCGCGAAAGCGCGGTTTGCAATCCCCTTGAATTCTAGATCGTCAAAAATCGGTTTAAGGATATCAACGATTGGTCCTGTGTAGCGAAGTTGTTCTTCATCGAAAGCAATTGGAACATCGGTGACAATCGTTGCAAGCTGCTTGGACAGAATTGCCTGCTCCCCATATTGTGTCAGTAACTCTTTTTGTTTTCCTTTCAACTCATGTGCATGCGCCACAGCATTTTCAACCGTGCCATATTGCTTTAACAAGGTGGCAGCCGTCTTTGGCCCAATGCCGGGAACGCCAGGGATGTTATCGGAAGTATCTCCTTGTAATCCCAGCATGTCTGTCACCTGCGAGACGTTTGCGATGTCCCACTTTTCGCAAACTTCCTTCACGCCAAGCACATCAACAACGTTGCCCATATACGCAGGCTTGTAGAGGAACACACATTCATTCACTAATTGACCGAAATCTTTATCCGGTGTCATCATATATACTTCGAAACCCTGCTTGCATGCCTGCGCGGCCATGGTTCCGATGATGTCATCCGCTTCGTAGCCGTCAAGTTCGAGTATTGGAATATTGAAACCGCGAATAATCTCTTTACACTTGGGAATTCCGTAACGGATGTCTTCGGGTGTTTCCTGACGTGTAGCTTTATAGTCGGCAAAAATTTTATCACGAAAGGTTTTAGCGGCCGTATCGAACGCAACTCCGATGTGCGTGGGCTTCTGCTTTTGAATCACCTCCATCAGCGTGTTGGTGAATCCGAACGGCACGGAGGTGTTTGCTCCTTTCGAATTTATTCTGGGTGTCTTTGTGAACGCAAAATGGGCCCGGTAAATCAGGGCATAAGCATCAAGCAGGAATAGCTTTTTTGTCGGTTTCTCCATAAGACTGCAACTTAGGAATTGATCGTAAGCTTTGCATTATAAAAATTTGTTAAATTTATCAATGCAGGAAACGATGCTCCAACCACCGCGAACAATTATGGAGGTTTTCAAGATGCTTCCCGAAGGGACTTTGGCAGAAGTAATTGAAAATACGCTATATATGTCGCCCGCACCTAATGGCCAGCATCAACGGATTGTTGCTGACCTCCTATTCAAAATCCGTCAGTATACGGAACCCAATGATCTGGGACTGATATTGCCGTCACCGCATGATGTTTATCTCGATGAAACTTCAAATGCTGTCGAACCTGATTTGATTTTCATCTTGAAGGAGAACATGAAAATTTTTAATCCCGATGGTGATATCCATTGCGTCCCGGATCTTCTGATTGAGATTTTATCACCGGGAAATCAAACACATGACAAAGTGCGCAAGAAAGACCTGTATAAAAAGTTTGGTGTGAAGGAATACTGGATCGTTGATCCTTCCACGAAAGAGGCGATTGGATACAAATTGATTGAACAGAGATATTCCGTGATAGGCGAATATGTAGGTGAGATAAAATCACAATTACTAAACCATTCCTTTACCTTTTGAACTTAGAATCTGCGTCCAACCCCCTCGAAGTCTTTTTGTATTGGGAACGCAACATTCCCGATCAGATTTTCCTCAGCCAACCCATTAACGGAGTTTATCGCAACTGGACCTACCGTCAGGCGGGGCAGGAGTGCCGAAGAATGGCAACCGCGTTGTTGAAATACAATCTTCCTCCTCAAAGTCATATTTCAATTCTCTCCAAGAATTGTGCGCATTGGATCATGGCGGATCTTGCGATTTGGATGGCGCGGCACATATCTGTTCCGTTGTATCCAACGCTTTCGCGGACGGGTATTCATCAGATACTTGAACACAGTCAGAGTAAGATTTTATTCGTTGGCAAACTC
>DASWTM010000276.1:0-6575 GCA_036402115.1 Chryseosolibacter sp. | reverse complement strand
GTGAATGTCAATGCCAACGTCATTCTGAAATTTGAAGGTGCCTCGGCCGGCATTTCGAGGAGCACTTCGCGAAACGTCACGGTTGACGCGTCTGCGATTCTAACCTCAATCCGTGATGATGCCCGGGGTGGAGACACCAATGGCGATGGTAATGCAAGCGCGGCTGCAGCAGGTGACTGGGATGGTTTCTACAATTACGCTACTTCGTCTTATATCACGGGCGCGAATATATTATTCGCAGCACACTAGGCGGGCTAATGGTTGAGTAAATGCTGGCTCTGAAGAAGGGTCAGCATTTTTTTGTAGTTGTTACGTTGTGATTCAAAACCTCGTTTACGTGGAGCGTTGCTTGGGGCAAATGTTTACAGTCTTTGAGGAATAAGTTTCTGTAGGGCGTTTTTACCGAAGAATTTTAAATTTGAAATTTTAAATTTGAAATTTGGTGCGGCTGTACTGAAAAGTGACTACAGATCTAAACATTCTCCTACGCAAATCAATCAAACCGTTCTGAAAACTTACATCGGTTAAGCTTTTCGAAGCAACAATCAGCACAACTCGTATATTTGACAAAATCCTCCGAGTGCGCTCATTAGCTATTGTTGCCATACTTCTTTTTCTCTTCGGCTGTGCTGACTTTGAAGAGAATTTTGTCCCGGTAAATTCCGAACGCCAGGTAGACATCAAGTCGTTTACCTTAGGCGATGGCAAGGGCAAACTATACGAGGATACCTTTGCCATCCATGGCCCTTCCACACCTGTTTTTTACCAGCTTCAGATTGAGAAGAATGATACGGTTAGGGTGAGTGTCTACATTGACGATGTTTTTGTAGCCTCTTCGCAGAATGATTTCGGTTCGTTCACCATCAATAGTGCCGACTACGAAGACGGCCTTCACAAAATCACATTTAAAGTAATAACCGATTCAGGTACAGGTAGCCTTGCCAATATCCTGGAAGTTGAACTTGTCGAATGGACCATCCGGAGATATTTTACGGTCAGCAGTCAAGTCATCACGCCTGCGAAGATCACCTCCATCCGTCCGGAACAGGGCCGATTGAAAATTGAATGGGAAAATCTGGGCGTTCCAACCCACAAAAAATTGATGTTCAATGCCACCGACTTTCGAGAAAGCTGGGAGGTTACGATCACCGATGAAGATCAAACCTCATACAACGATAGCATTTACATCGGTGGTGCCTTGAGTGTACGCTTGGTCACGCTAGGAGTTCGATCAACAGTCGCATCACCGCCAAGCGCGGCAACGTTTCCGATTCCCGCCATCAAAGAATACTCCTCCGATGAGTTTGGCAATTTGAAGCTCAAGTGGAGCAAAACACTGTTTTACGAAAACGCCCTTGGATATTCACTGAGCTATGAGGACGCAACGCTCAAAAAAACCATGAGTCTCAACGACACTACTGCAGTCACCAGCAAAATTCCTTTCTGGGGGCCTGAGTATGTGGTGCTACGAACGTATTCGAAAAATCTTATAAGCTTTGACACTGCACGCGTGCGCGCAACAAGTCAGGTGCTGGTAGGAGAGAACCTCGGCCATTTTCTGGGCGACATGGAACATGCACCACTCGCGCCAGAAAAAGGATTTCGCATCAGCCCAAGTACGGATGAACTCTTTGTGCTGAATGGAGATGCCATCGAACGTAAATTTTCGATTCCATTAGCGCTCACGTTTGG
The DNA here is from genome assembly GCA_036402115.1 of Chryseosolibacter sp. Classification (GTDB taxonomy): domain Bacteria; phylum Bacteroidota; class Bacteroidia; order Cytophagales; family Cyclobacteriaceae; genus Chryseosolibacter. Next base: position 4,883 of record DASWTM010000276.1, on the reverse strand, counting down.
CGATATCGCGGTGTCCTCCGATGGAAGTTTCGTGATCTACGCAGACAATGGCAAAATCCACAAAGCTGACCGCAATGGAAACGTCACGCAGATCCTTAGCACGCTGGCGGTGTATGGCGAAAATTTTATCATGACCGATCTAACCCTCGGAGCGGACCGCTATCTCACCTTCGAGCGCGGAACAAGATTATTCATGTACGACATTGTTAATCAGGTACCGATCTTCGAGAAGACGTCAACTAACCACCGCCTCTTCCAGACACATGATGGACGTTTCCTTATCGAAAAGTTTTCGTTCTCCATGGACGTGCACACACTAACCGATGGAAAGATCACGAGCACAAGTTCTGTGAATATGCCCGCAGCAAGCATCTATATCGATGTACGTAATGGGAACAAAATCATAGGGATTAGCAACAAATCGTCTACGATATACGATCCGTATTCCGGAACCTCAACTCAGATCGCACTCTCCAACAGCGATCTCGTTTATGCTTCGAACTATGTTTACGATATGGTGACAGGCTTAGCCGGAACCGAATACCTGGACTGGTTTATTGTCACTGACCCTCACAAGGGAGAAATCATCCGAAAGATTTTCGTGTCGCCTAACACCAATGAATTTATGCTCTACAATGGCAGCGTGTATGTGTACAGCCGGAAACTAAACTTAAAACTTCAATAGCATGAACCGACTTGTTTGCACCGTTATGGTTATGTTCATAAGCGTCTCGTGCTTTGCCCAGTTGGGATTTGAAATGAAGGTTGGGTACTCCACGTATTCCATGCGTGACCTCAGCAAGTTTCAGCGTTTGCAAACAACATCGTCAATTCCTGTAAAGGTGACAAACGATTTTCCTGGCAACCTCACGGGCGGTGTCAGCCTTTATTATTCAATTCACAAAAATGTTGAAACAGGTGTAGATTACACTTATAACAACACCATAGGTCGCGTACACTACCGCGATTATTCAGGTGAGATCGGGATCGATCAAAAAGCAATTGCCCATGCTTTTAGCGTGTTCACGCGATTGACATTTTTTGAGAAAGGAAATTTCAAGTTGAAAGGCACTGCTATGCTTGGTTTGTGGCGCACTCGAATTGGTATAAACCAATACCTTCGGATGGGAACGAATAATGAGCAGACGCAATTCGCTGTGGTGTCAAACAACGTTGGAATCACCGGAGCCCTTGAACCCGTTTACCGGTTGAACGATCAAACCTACATTGGCGCCCGCATAGGAGGGATGCTCGAAATTCCAGAGCCGCTTCACCTGAAAGGCGAGCCCCGCGCCACGTTGCAGTACGACAACGGCACCGTCATCTCTGCGCACTGGTCCGGCTTCAGAAGCGAACTCTACATCGGCTTCACTATGCCGACATATTCCGATTATTAATCATCCGAAGATTTCTGTGACCTGTACTTATTACCGGACACTGGCAATCGGTAACTGGAGACCGGTCACCGCTGCAGTTGCGCCTCAATGCTCACCTGCAGAATATGCCCCGTATTCTCCAAAGGTGCGTTATCCCCCTTCGATACGGCTGCGGCCAGGTTTTCGGATTTCTTCATGAGCACATGATCTGGAAAGGGTGAGATCTCCGGATCGGTAATGGCTTCAATGAGAACAGGGCGATCTGCTGACAGCGCTTGTTGCCATGCATCGCTCACCTGATCGGGAGAGTCGACTCTGATGCCAAGAAAGCCGAGCGATGTCGCGTATGCTGCATAGTCAAAATCTGGAGTGACCTGAGTGGTTTCAAATTTTGGATCACCTTCCATCATGCGTTGTTCCCAGGTGACCATGTTGAGGTCACGGTTGTTGAGAACACAGATAATAATGTTTGGCTTTGCCCACGATTGCCAGTATTTACTGATCGTTAACAGCTCCAGGTTTCCGTTCATCTGCATGGCGCCATCTCCCGCAAACGCAATGACGGTTCTTTCTGGAAAAGCGAATTTTGCCGCGATTGCATAAGGGACCGCACAGCCCATGGTAGCCAATGTTCCTGACAGGCTTGCCATCATGCCGTCACGGATCTTAAGCTCTCGGGCATACCAGCTTGCTGTTGAACCGGAGTCGGCCGTGAGAATGCAATTGTCAGGCAGCATCGGTGACAGTGCTGTGAATACAAATTGCGGATTGAGCAATTTCGATTCGCGAAGTGCAAGTACTTGTTGTTCCTGATTCCATTGCTGGATCTTCTCTTCAATCTTTTGACGCCACTCGCGCGCATTCTTTTGGTGGAGTAGGGGAATCAAGCGTTGCAAGGTCTGTTTGCTATCGCCCAGGAGATTCACTTCAACGGGATATCGCAGACTTAACATCCGGCCATCGATATCAATCTGCACTGTCCGCGCCTGACCTTCTTCCGGAAGAAATTCAGCGTAAGGAAAACTGGTTCCAATCATCAGTAACGTATCACACTCCCTCATCATGAACTCGGTTGCAGTGCTTCCAAAGAATCCAATAGGACCTGTTACGAATGAGAGATCATCGGGCAGCGCAGTTTTTCCGAGCAGCGCCTTGGCGACACCTGCGTTCAAAAGATTCGCCACGGTGATGACTTCATCCGCAGCTTTCATTGCACCAGCCCCGATAAGTATTCCTACTTTGTTTCCAACGTTAAGGATATGCGCAGCTCGCTCCAGCGCTTCATCGGTTGGAATTGTGTAAGAGGAAGGATGACCTATACCTGTATGGACTGAATAATGTTCGTGCGGTGGATTCTGAATCGCGTCCATCGTTTGGACGTCATTGGGAATGATGACACAAGTGACGGTCCTTTCAGCGCGTGCTATCCTGATGGCCCGGTCGATCAGATGACGCACTTGTGATGCATCGGAAGCCATGTGTACGTATTCATGTGCTACGTCTTTGAAGAGTGACACCAGGTCAACCTCTTGCTGATAGTGTCCCCCGATTGCCATCCGTGCTGTCTGACCAATGATGGCAACTACGGGCTGATGATCGAGCTTGGCATCATAGAGTCCATTGAGAAGGTGAATTGCGCCCGGACCGGAAGTAGCAAGGCAAACACCTACTTCACCTGTAAACTTGGCGTGTGCACAAGCCATGAGTGCTGCCATCTCCTCGTGACGTACCTGCGTAAACTTGATGCCTTCCATCGACCGACTCAATGCGCCCAGGATGCCGTTGATGCCGTCTCCGGGATATCCGAAAATTCTTGTGATGCCCCAGCTTGCCAGTCGCTTAATGATGAAGTCCGAGACATTACTGACTTTAGTTTTCTCTTCGTTGTTGTTGCCCATCGCTTGTTCGAGATTGATTATGAGATGCAGTTGTAATTTATATACCTAGTTGAATTGCAATGCTGCTTGGGTAAATGATTACGAGTGTTGTGGAATATGTTTCTGTAGAGCGTCTTTAGGATTTAAAATTTAAAATTTAAGATTTAATATTTGGAGGCGCGGTGGGTATGAAGGTTGGTTTTTGTAATAGCAGTCGGCTACGCTTACGACCGTCTATGCATCGAACCACCGAGGGTATACCGAAAAATGTTTCATGTGTGTGTCGCGTATCGTCTCCCGCCTCGGGGACGATGCGCCTGATATCAACGTGCACGTCACTGAATGGCGCATCGTCCCTGGGACAGGAGACGATGCTTGACGGTCACTAGATTCATGCGTGGTTGAGAAAAATACACCGAGAAACATTTTCAATACCATCGATGATTAGAAGTATCTTTTTATAGTCGTCCGATTTTTTGTTAGACACAACATTGTGGGAGCAACCGCTCAGGTAAGGCATAACAATTTGTGAGAGCAATGGCCTAACTACATCAACAATGAAAACCTTCTATTGTCCCGCCTTTCGCCCGATTGCATTGCTGCACATTGCGATAATTTTTTCTGCCATGCTATCCTGTGATAACGATGACGATATCGAAACGACTGGAAGAGATCTTGATCTCGTTGCTAATTCTCCGATGCAATGGACTGGCGTAGCGATCGGGAATAATAACAGATTGTTTGCAAATTTTCCGAACTGGTCGGAAGAGCATTCAATGTCGGTGGTTGAGGTTACGGGTACTGAGAGTGTGAGTCCTTATCCGAACGCTGAGTGGAACACGTGGTCGCCACAACTTGATCCGGCTACACACTTCATCTGCGTTCAATCCGTGTTTGTCGACAAGAATAATTTTCTGTGGGTGCTTGATCCGGCAAACCCCCAACGTGCGGGTGAATATCTCGGAGTTGTGCCAGGAGGAGCAAAACTTGTTAAGATTGATCTGGCCACAAATGCTGTAGTGCAGACAATCATTTTCAGCGAACCGGTTATTGAAAAGATGAGCTACCTGAATGATATCCGCATTGATGAGAATAAAGGAATTGGCTACATGACGGATTCAAATGAAGGTGCGTTAGTCGTTGTTGATTTGAAAACAGGAGCAGCCCGGAGACATCTTGCCCACGATCCGACAACCAAGTCGGAGAATAGAATATTACGCGTTGAAGGTGAAGAAGTAAGAAATGAGCAGGGAGAATACGTAAACTTTCATTCGGATGGTATCGCACTCAATCCAGATCGGACATTTTTATACTGGCGCCCTATCAATGGCGAAAGCCTCTATCGACTCTCAACGAGCTTCCTGAATGAGGCCAACATAACCGATAGCACGCTGAGCGCAAACATCCAGCACATGGGCGATTTTCCTCCTTCCGATGGCATGATCTTCGGCAGAGACGGAAAATTGTATCTGACTTCGATAGAAGAAAATGCAGTAAGAGTGTACGAAGAAGGAGGGAAGTCAACGCGTATAATAGCTAAGAGCGAAGACTTGAAATGGCCCGATTCATTTGCCGTTTCACCTGACGGTACGATCTATGTAACAACATCTCAGATCCATATCAAGAATCC
>DASWTM010000275.1:0-2815 GCA_036402115.1 Chryseosolibacter sp. | reverse complement strand
ACAAAAAGCCCCGGCTTCTACACCGGGGCTTCAGATTTAAGCTTTTTTGTCTAGTTCAATTTTGCAGACAATGGTCACATTGTCGCCAATCACAAGCTCGCCTGTCGGTGTTTTGCCACCATAAGTTACACCAAAATCCTGACGGTTCACCTGACCTGTCAATTTAAAACCAGCTTTCATGCCGCGACCGGTGTTCATAGAACCACCATAGGTAACGTCAAATTCCACTGGCTTGGTAACGCCTTTCATGGTCAAATCGCCCTTAAGCTTATATTTGCCACCATCTTTCGAAAGAAGGCCTTTGAAAGAAACATCCGGATTTTTTTCAGCATCAAAGAAATCAGCAGATTTCAGGTGGCCATCTCTTCTTTCGTTATCCGTATCGATAGACGCAGTTTTAGCAGTGAAAGTCACTTCTGCGCCATTGAAATCGTCAGACTTGCTTACAACCGATGCATCGAAATCTTTGAAGTTTCCTTCTACCTCAGTGATTGCATAGTGAGGAACGGAGAAGCCGATTCTCGAGTGTGATTTGTCGATAGTCCAGGTTGTCTGCGCTACGGCAGCACCCGCTACGAACAATAAAGCCAGGAGTGCGTTGAGTTTTTTCATAGATGATTGAGTTTCGTTTGAGTATACAAGTATAACACCAGATTGTCGAACTGTTGTTTAAACATTTAACGATAGTTGTAACCTATTGAGCGTCAGTATTATGTGTTTGTTAATGAACTGTTAACTAGGCGTTTAGATAGAAATCTTTGGTTAAACGCCTGTATTCGTCCGTCCATTCCTCGTTTATCTTATAAAGTAATAATTCTTCCCTTTTCATCTCACCTTCCTGGCGGGAAAATTCGATGAGGAGTCTTTCAATTGGTTTTTCCTTGCGTGAACGGAAGCTCATCTGTCGGTGGGCATGCAATCCAAATCCCTCTGCCAGGCGAATAAAGTGATTGCCTTCCGTAAATGGCAGGACAACCGCAAAACGACCCGTTGCGCTTAGCGAATGCGTTACGGCTTCCAACAAATCTTCAAAAGACAGTTCATTCGAGTGTCGCGCCTTACTTCGGTTTTTGTCCGGTGGAAGCCAACTGTTAACAAAGAACGGTGGATTGCTTACGATGAGATCGAATTGTTTTCCCGGCCTAAACTGTTGAACGGGCGTATGGATTACTCTCACCTTCGTAGGCCATGGAGAATTTTTGACATTCTTTTCTGCCTGAATTGCATCCTGTTCCTGCAGCTCTACAGCTTCGATCACAACATGGTCTGGCGTACGTTGAGCAAGCATGATCGCAATCACACCAGAACCCGTACCGATATCGAGAATAGAACTGACCCCGTCAACATTTACCCACGCGCCAAGTAACACTCCATCCGTTCCAACTTTATGGGTGCTGGCATCGTGTGAGATCGAAAACTTCTTGAAGCGAAAATCACCACGCGTTCTCATTGCTCACCTGGATAGATTTTTGAGAACCACATTCCCCAGTAGCGGCCGAATAATCATAAGCACGAGTGCATCAGCAGTTGATGGACATTTCATAATTTCACAGCACATTTTAATGTAGCAGCCATGGCAAGAATTATTCGATGGGGAATATTAGGCGCAGGAAAGATAGCAAACAAATTTGCTTCCGATCTTCGCTGGGTTGAAGATGCCGAACTGAAGGCAATCGGTTCACAAGACAAAGCGCGCGGAGAAAACTTTGCAAAGACTCACAACATTCCCATCGTCTATAATTCATATGAAGCACTGGCATCATCAACGGAAATCGATGTAATATACGTAGCAACGCCACACGGCTTTCATCATAAACATGTCATGCTTTGTCTGGAACATGGAAAGGCAGTGTTGTGTGAAAAAGCATTTGCTTTGAATTCCGCACAGGTGAATGAAATGGTTGAACTCGCCACACGCAAAAAAGTTTTTCTGATGGAAGCGTTCTGGACGAAGTTTATTCCACAGTACGAAACGGTGAAATCGATGATTGATCGCGGTGACATCGGTGAGATAAAATTAATTCAAGCCGATTTTGGATTTCGTGCACTGCCACCGTTAGCCCAGCGTTTATATGATCCGGAGCTGGGCGGAGGCTCGCTTCTGGATATCGGAATTTATCCGGTCTTTTTCGCACTCTCACTCTTAGGTAAGCCAGTCGAGCTGAATGCTATCATGACTTCCTATCCTTCAGGAGTCGATGAACAAATTGTAGTAAACATGAAGTTCGCTAACGGTGCGTTGGCCGTCTTATGGTCAACCTTTGCAGCAGACACCGCTACTGAAGCGATGATCGCAGGCACGACTGGACGAATTCATATGCGCAACCGTTTTCACAATCCTGTCGGGCACATTGAACACGTAAAAGGAAGAGATGAAGTCCTTCCAGTTGATGTGAAAAGAGAAGAGGGATTTGGTTATCAGTTTGAGGCGCGTCACGTGGGAGAATGTCTTCGCAAGGGACTGACTCAAAGTCCTGTCTTTAGCCTGCAGGATTCCGTCTTGCTGATGGATACGCTGGATAGAATCCGGAAATCGGCTGGGATTCAATACTCAGTGGATAAATGATTTGCAGGAATAAATTTTTACTGGCTACTTGCCGAACATTTCACTAAAACATCAGATGAAAGCTGTGTTAAACCTTTCAGGCGATAAAAATTCAGTCTTCGCCACCGTTGAAAAATATTTAAAAGACAACAACTTCAAGATCGTTGACAAGGACTTCAACAGACCATGGGGTGGATTCTTTGTATTGGATGAAAACCAGGCTGCAACGTTTGCGAGCATGTTCTTTCCGGGCATCGAAGTTTCATCACT
>DASWTM010000274.1:0-2427 GCA_036402115.1 Chryseosolibacter sp. | reverse complement strand
TAAGCTTTCCAAAAAATTTCTCGGTGTTATCTCTGTGCTTCTTCGTGCTCTCCGCGGTTTGGATTTCTGCCTTTATGCATTTTTCCCTTTTAGTTTCGCGAAATAGATTTTCGCCTCAGCCATCACCTTCGGGGCGAGTTTGATGCCGGAAAGCATCGTTGGAATTGCCATGAGCGCGAATGCAATATCAATGAGATTGAGCACAAGATCCATCGAGGCAATTGCGCCTAGCATGATCGTTGACAAATAAAAGTAGTCGTACCAGACACTTCGTTTATAACCGATCAGGAATGTCAATGCTTTTCGCCCGTAATAGCTGTATGAAAAAAGAGCGCTGATGGCAAATACGAACGTGCAAAGCAAAAGCACATAATCTCCGCCCACGGGCAAAGCAGCGCGGTAGGCGAGCGAAGTCAGTGTAATACCGGTCGCCCCGGGTACGAGCCACGCATTAGTGACGAGAATTGCAAAAGCGGTGAGCGAGCAAGATATGATGGTGTCGATTACTGGGCTCAACATGGAGAGCAATCCCTCTTGTATGGGTTCATTACTTTTCGCTGCACCCATCGCCATAGGTGCAGTTCCTATTCCAGCCTCATTGGAGAACGTTGCGCGTCTTACACCGAGCATAATGATGCCTCCAACAACACCACCTAGAAATGGACTTCCCTGGTAGTGATTGGCGGCAAATGCATCGGTGAAAACCAGTTTCACATAATAGGGGATCCGGTCAGCGAACAGTACTAAAATTACCATCACTGAAATAAAGTGCAGAACGATCATGAGCGGCACCATTCTCCCTGCCCAACTGCCAATTCGTTTGATTCCACCGACAATGACAAGCGATGAGAGTACCGCTACAAAAAAACCAATAACAAGTTTGGTTATGCTGACAGTCGCACCACCGATAGTAACGAATGATTCATTGATACCATTCGGCTTTAGTCCGATATCAACGATCGCCTGCGTTAATTGATTTGCCTGAAAGATCGGGAGCGAGCCCACCATTGTACAAATACAAAACAAGACCGCGAGCGGTTGCCACGATTTTCCAAGTACCTCGCGGATCACATACATCGGTCCACCTTGTATCTCACCTTCAGAATCTTTTCCGCGATACATGCTTGATAAGGCACTGGTAAAAAAATTTGTCGACATGCCGATAATGGAAGTGATCCACATCCAGAACAACGCGCCAGGTCCGCCCAAGGCTATCGCTGCAGCAACCCCAGACAAGTTTCCAATTCCAACGGTTGATGCCAACGCAGTCGATAGTGCTCGATAAGGAGATATCTGTCCCGGGGCATTTGGGTCTTCATACTTGCCGCGAAGAATGTTTACAGCGTGAAGAAAATATTTATACTGGATGAATCCTGAATAGAACAGAAAGAAGAGTCCGCCACCGATGATTAGAAAAAGGACCGGCCACCAAATAAGGGATGCTGTGTCGGCCAGGAATGTATTAAGTGCTTCCAAACAAGTTTTGTAAAATGCTAAAATAGGAATATTATCCTAAAGCGCACTATACTTGGCAGGCTGAGATCATTCGTCTGTGATAGTTGATCTGGCCAAGGTGATATCCGAAATGACCGAATAAATGATTCAGGAAGAACACGGTTGTCATTGGATAGCCTAAGACTTCTTCAGGGTATTGACGGTGGAGGTCGGCATCGTGCAACTTTGTAAGCGCTGCGATTGTGGACGCTTTAGTGCGCGATATCTCGTCAAGTAGTTGTTGTTTTGTTAGACCGCGCGCAGCAAATTCGTACGGCCTGTTTCGAACATATCCGCTTTTACCGAGCGTTGCACCAATATAGTTCTGAAGATTACCGCATAAGTGAAGGCAAAGAGTGCCAGGCGGATTTGAAATCTGCCCGGCAGTCTGCCATAATAATTTTTCGTCTGGATACTGCTCAATTTCGGTTTGAAGTTTCCCAAGCTCACGCTCAAACAAAAACACGAATGAATTGACCAGAACGTTTTCCATAATTATGCTTGCAACAAGTATGTTTCGATTTTTTTAACTTGCTGTTCCAACTCTGCATTTACTTTCTCGAAGTCCTTTGCTGACCCAAGCTTTGTATTTACACTGATATAGAACTTTATCTTCGGCTCGGTTCCTGAAGGACGGACGGAAACTTTAGTTCCGTTCTCAAGGTAGAATTGAAGCACATCGGATTTCGGGAAATCGAGGTTCGACTCCTTTCCGCTAAGCAGATTTTTTTCTTTCAATGATTTATAGTCTAACAAACGCGCAACACGTGAACCATTGATCTCTGCAGGAGGATTATTTCTGAATTTCTCCATCATCGCTTTAATCTCCTGTTCGCCTTGCTGTCCCTTGCGAACAAGATTCAACAAACTTTCCTTGTAGAAGCCGAATTCAACATACATGTCGATCAGCCAGTCGTACATGGATTTCTTTTG
>DASWTM010000273.1:0-12969 GCA_036402115.1 Chryseosolibacter sp. | reverse complement strand
CTTACCAATCGCAAAAAAAACAGGCAAGTTTGTGAAGAAGCGTGGTGGCAAGGATGATCTAGGCAACTGCTTATCTATGGAAAATAAAAAAAGCCTGTAAGTTGTTACCTTACAGGCTTTTTGCAAGCGGTCCGGACGGGACTCGAACCCGCGACCCCGTGCGTGACAGGCACGTATTCTAACCAGCTGAACTACCGGACCTTCACCGATCTACTTTCAAAACCTGCGTTTTACGTCTGCCCTGTTGTAAATCGAGGTGCAAATATAGGTTTACTGCCCTTTTCTGCAAAAGATTGGACAATTATTTTATCAAGGAAGCGAGTTTTTCATACGCAAACTTTCTGTTCCCGAATCGTGCTCTCCGTTGGAGTGAACAACGGGGTAGGTTCATCATAAGATCTAAACTATGGGTGTTGAAGGCTAGTGAGTCGATTCCCTACATGAGTCCGCGTGTCGAGGTCGCGGCAATGAATTACAAGTAGCCGCGCCTCCGGAGGCAGGTAGACATTTACAGCAGTCAAAGGGTGTTCCGATTTAATAATGGATTTGCGATCGGTTCGAAGCTGTGCACCACTGCGCCATAGCCGACCGGGGCGCAGCTAACGCTTGAGGATCGTGTGTATTAAAAATTCTCTTTCTTCGTTCTTCAGTCGTTTAGCTATTAGCTTAATGTAGAGCAGCAGTGAATTTTCCCTCATCGATTTCTACAAAAGTTCCGAAGCAGCTTTCTATTTCCTGTCTCTTGCAGGATCAGTCGATAGGCATGTGAATTTTGCCGATAAATGGAAAGATCTCTATATGAAAAAACTTTACGTTTTACTTTTAACCCTACTCTCTTTCCCGCTCGTATTCCCGCTTCATGCGCAGGAAGTGTTTTGGGCCGCGGCTGATCGTTATCAGGGCGCTGCCAGACTTGTTACCGCATTAACTAATTCCGGTAAGAATGTTGAATATCCTATTCCACCAACGAACAATGATTTATGGGGTGACATCAGACCGCAAATTTACAAAGGGTCGGATGGAAACATTTATGGCGTTAACAAAAACGCTGAAGGTACGCTGCTTTATAAAATCACAAATGATGGTATTTTTCCTGTTTACCAATTTGAGTATGGAAGCTTTGGGCCGATGGCAGAAGGTGATGCGGGCAGATTCTATGTGTTCAGCAGTGGTGCCGATGGAAATTATGTTGTGGTCGAACGCGTTGACAAAAATGGCGCGAACTACAAAAAGTATGGTTTTTATAAACCAGGATTCAGACCAGAACGACTTCTGAATTCCGGAGGCGAAATCTATGGCGTCAGCACTTCGGGTGGCGCGTATTCCGGCTCTGGCTATGTGTTTAAGTTCACCCCGACAGATGATCTTAAGAGTTTTAAGGTGCTGTACAATTTTTCTTCAACCAATGGCCGCAAACCGGTGGGAGCGCTTACTGAAGGTCCTGATGGTTTTCTGTATGGTGTAACATCCACTGGTGGCGCAGATGAAGGCGGTGTCATCTACAAAATCAAAAAAGACGGAACAGGATTCACGAAACTCCATGACTTTGGATTCAGCACGGGACGATATCCATCAACCGGGCTTGTAACTGACGGTGCAGGTTGGTTTTATGGCAGGACGTCTAATGGTTGGACAACTGGAAATGGCGCCATCTTCAAGATCAGGTTTGACGGAACGGGTTTCGCTAACATCGACAGCTTTGGGCCCGGATCATCCGGAGATTTAGCATATAAAGATGGTCACATTTATGCCTTTCATCGCTATAGCGGACAAGATCCCGCTATCCTGAAACTGAATGTCAACAAAGGTGTTAGCTACTTTTATGTGTTTGCTGATGGAAGCAGTCAACCGTATTTTGAGGGGGAATCGATTATCATTGATCCAAGCCCGTCACAAGCTAAAGTGCTGACCAAAAGCCCGGCAAATGGCGGTACCGTTGCATCAACAAAAACGCGGCTTGAATTCACACCAGTGACGAATGCTACCTCGTATTATTTTGAATTAAGTAAGAGCTCGAGTTTTTCTGTATTAACACATGCTGGCTCCAATACCGAACCCTCTTTTACAGTTGAGCAGCTCCAGCCAAATACCACTTACTATGTACGGGTCAAGTCAAATGTGTGGCCCACATTCGGGCCAACAACTTCGTTTCGGACAGTGGAGAGCACTTCAAATGTTACCTGGATCAGCAACCCGAAAGATGGCGCAACCAATGTCTCCGCTCCTTCCAGCAAAGTTACCGCGGGCCTTATCTCGGGCGCGAAAAGATATACGATTGAATTAAGTACCACTCCAGACTTTGCAACAAAACTAGTAAGGACAAGCAAGGTTGATAATCAACGCACGATGGTATTTGATAGTCTTAAGTACTCGACAAAATACTACGGCAGATTCAAAACAGATGTATCGGGTTATGGTCGCGTAACCTCGTTCACTACTGCTGCAGAAACGTTCCCAAGACTGGTTAGTCCTGTTGGAGCTGATGTGTCGCCCTATGTTGTTGACCTGGTAGTCGAGCCTTCACGAACTGATTCCAGGCGGTATACGCTCGAAGTGCTTTCGTACGCACCGTATCCGAACATTCCAATTACAATAAAAAGCATTGAGGATTATCAAACGCATCACATTGTGAAGAACTTGCATGAAGCGACTATCTACTTTGTTCGTATTAAGTCGGATCTGAATGAAAACTGGAGCCCGTTGTATCAGTTTAAGACGCGAGAACGAGCAGCGTCAAAAAGCCTTTGGGGTGTAACTACTTCGGGTGGAGCCAGTGACGCGGGTACGGTTTTCCGTTATGAACTCAACACAAAATCTTTTTCGAAAGTATACGATTATCATCCGAACACTGAGGGTGATGGGGAATACTATTTCGATTTCGGTGAAGCCTTGCAGGGAAGTTTAATTCATGGAACGGAGGAAAAACTTTATTTCCATAGTTCAACGAAAGGTTCGAGTGCTTACGGAGGAGCTTTATTCGAAGTTGACCGCTATAACAATGTGAATCACATCCAGGAGATTGCGCTGCATTATGGGAACATGACGTTAGGCGCTGACAATACGATTTACACTTCAGTAAACAGTCATCTAGGACCGGGCGTGATTGATAGCTACGAACTCCATTCTGAAACGTGGAAACGCTTGAAAGTGTTTGTTCAGAGCATGGGGGTCGATCCGGGTTCCGAACTGTTGGAACTTGGTGACGGATATCTTTATGGTCGTGCTACCGCAGGGGGAGTCAACAATGGTGGTACAATCTACCGGATTCGTTATGATGGCAGCGGATTCCAGGTAATCCATCGATTTGCAGATGCGGCAAACGGTTCGCATCCGACCGGTGATCTGGTGTATGGAAGTGATGGTTTCTTTTATGGCACAACGCAGGCCGGGGGTGCGTATGGGAAAGGAACCGTTTACAAAATCAGCAAGGATGGAAGTTCCTTCTTAAGAATATGGGATTTCAACGGCACCAATGGTTCAGCTCCTTTAGGCGGTGTGATTCTTCACAACAATACACTTTATGGAACAACATCAGCGGGGGGCGCATTTAACCATGGAACGATTTTCAAGTTGTCTCCTGCAGGTGGGGGTTTTGTCAAGCTGCATGATTTTTCCGGAACGGCAGGCAGTACGCCCGTGGGACGACTCACAGAGGATGCAGGCATACTTTACGGAATGACTTCACTCGGTGGAGTTCAAAACAAAGGTTCGATCTTCAGTATAACGCCTACCGGCTCGAACTACTCGGTCCTTCACAGTTTTGACGGCAGTGGGGGTGCTTATCCCGATGGTCATTTGACCGTAAGGGAAGACGCCTGGACTGCGTATGCTATGACGATAAACAACGAAGCACAGGATGCGTTGGTCGGGGTCTCTCCTAACCCTTCTACAACAGACTTTGAAATTTCGTTTGCAACGCCTGACGCTAAGGATGTGGCGATTACTATCACGGACAGCAATGGAATGGTTGTTCATGAATCAGTTGCCTCAGCAGCCGAAAGCCAGCGTGTAGGGCAAGGGTTACAAAAGGGTATTTACATTTTAACCGTTCGAAGTAACGATAAAGTCTCAACACACAGGCTTGTGAAAAAATAACTTGTTGAACAGCGTATTCAGTGAGTTTACTTTGAGAGAAGCCCGTTTGGCAATAGCTTGACGGGCTTCCTTGTTATAATGAATTGGGGCAGAAAGTTTCGAGACTCAAATGATATAATCTCCTGGCAAGAACATACTTCAATTTGATCGCTTGCCGAGAAAGGAGTTGTACATCCACACACTCTTCTCTTGTTCGCGGATGTAATCGCTCATTAATGCACCGGTGCCTTCATCATTAGCTTCGTTAGCATGTTTGAGGAGTTCGCGCTCTTTCAGAAGGAGTATCTTAAAGCTTTCGAGAATTGCTTCCACTGCTTTTACACCGTCTGAAATGCCAACGGTCTCTTTAATTTCTGAAGTTTTAATATAATCTGAGAACGAATGAAGCGGGGTGTAGCCAATCGTAAGAATCCGTTCTGCAATCTCATCAATTTTGACAAGGGCATCCGTATATAATTCTTCGAACTTCGCATGCAATTCGAAGAACTTATCACCGCGGATGTTCCAGTGAAATCCTCTGACGTTTTGATAAAAGATATGATAATTCGCCAGCAATGCATTCAAGCCTGCTGCGAGTGTTTTGGTTTGGGAGACCTCTAACCCAATACTGTTCGTTTTTTCCATAGTCGTTTCAGATTACCCGGGATTGCGTAACACAACTAGCCAACAAAAACAAGACCCGCTAAAACTTAAAGACGAATTCGCCAATGATATTAGAGCTATCCCACGTGTATTGACGGTCTCCAGACAGGCGCAGCACGTTCATTCTCACTTCCTTAAACACCTGTTCAATGGTTAAGCCAGGCTTACGCATAGCTTTAAGAAGTTCCTGTGTGTACAGACCGTTTCGACCTGTTCCATCAGAAGCGACAGAACCCGGTGCTGTTGCAAAAGCGATAAATGAACCACGTGCTCTTTTCATCTCGCCTAACCCCTGGCCTACTGATCGGGATGTGGCCGGAAATGGATTATTGCGGCAAGCGTCAAGTATAACAATGTTCATGCGCGAATTCGTACGCTCCATGTTGGCCAGCACCATTCGCTGCACGGGGAAACACATGCGTGTGATATCATCTTCGAACTGAACATTAGCATCGATCGGTACAAGATAGTTTTCGTCCTGGTACTGAACACCATGACCAGCGTAGTAAAAAAGTCCAACGGTTTGATCGCGCGGGCCATTGGTGAGTTTCTCCTGGAACTTGCGCATCGCTTCACGCAATTGCACATACGTAGCATTCGTGAGCAGTTGAACTTCAAAATTTGAATTGCGAAGTTCTGTAGCTACGTCAGTCGCATCGTTCACCGGATTTTTCAGAATGCCAATTTCTCTCGAATAGTTGCTGTTGCCAATCACGAGTGCATATCGCTTTTCATCTTTGTAGGTCGCGGCAATTGCTGGGATTACGCTTTGCACTGCATCTGATTTTTCTCCAGCAGGTTGGTCATTCTTCGATGAAGGTGCTTCGCTCTTTTTATTATTCTGAACAATCACTTTTGTGTTTTTGTCCTCCCCTGCAGTGCGACTTGCCGGAGGAGTATTTGACAACGTGATCGAAGCCAGGGCGCTGTTGTTTGGATCCAGTGTTTTTGCTTTTGCAAGATCATCCTGTGCCTCCTGTGTTTTTCCCTGCCTGGAGTGGAATTGGGCACGGTCAGCCAAAATCTGACTACCTACCTTTTTGTTCGCACCTGCGAATTCAACAGCATCATCATAATACCGCTGTGCATCTTTTGCGCGGTCGAGTTTCTCAAAGCTTTTCGCCATTACCCAATGGATGACGGCTTTATTGTAATGGTTTAATGTAAGCGCGCGATCGAGATCGTTCAACGCATCTTTGTATTCACCAATTTGGTAGTTGGCCTGACCGCGGTAGAAATACAAATCCTCATCAAGCTTCTTGTTATGGGAAGGGTTATCGATGATTGCGGTAAAGCTATTTACTACAGCGCTATAATCACCGGCCTTGAATTTCGCTAGGCCTTCTTCATAGGCCTGAAAGTCCTTATCTTTTTGACCAAACGCGGCAATCGAAAACGTAATGAAGAACAAACACATTACGATTCTGGACATGGGATGCATGGGATTTATTTTTACAGTCTTTATACGTGCAAAAAACGAAAGTGACCTCCAAATTTACGTTAATTGCAAGAAATTGCCGCTATACCCATACCGGTGAAAAACCACTATTTTTGATCGATGAGAAAATCTTTCCTTGCAATTCTGGTGTTAAGTGTAGTATGTGTGTCTTGCAAGTCATCTGGCGGGAGGACAACTACGGTAGTCAAGCCAAAATATCATCACTCCTGGTTTGATCGCAAAAAAGATAAAAAGGTGAAACGTACTAAACTTGTCAAGGTGCGGAGCTAATCAGGTGAGTCCTTTCATAACATTATCCAGATTTCTCCGAAAGAATAATTTTAGCGGGCTTTGTTGCGTCATATGTGCCGTGATGATCGAACCTAAAAATACGGTATTGAATAAGTTCGTGATATCGCGGGTTGAAGTCGTCTTTGTAATCTCCTTCTTAAAAATGGCTTCCAGGGTAAATTTTTCCAGCATCTGATCGAGTGAGAGAATTTCGATGCTACTCACATCCTCAACATCCTGGAAGAGCAATTTCTTTTCCTCGGGCTTAACCGGGAATGGTTTCGGGGGTCGCTTGGAATCGGACAGGTAACCGATCAGGCTGAGCATCAACCCTGGATGTGTCTCACATTCTTCACTCAATTTGTCCAACAGAAAATACACGCCCTGGATACCTTCTTTGGGTTTCAGTCTCAGATCAACCGAACGACTTAAGCACCAGATACGAAAATGATACAAAAGCACATCTTCCTTTTGCGGGAAGTATTTGAAGAAGGTTACTTTCGAAATTTTAACTTTCTCACAAATGTCTTCAACATAGATGTCGTCAAATGCCTTTTTACCAACCAGTTTCAGCGTATGCTCCAGCACCTGAACTTTCAATCTTGCTGCTTTTTCTTTCCGAAGGCTCATTACTCGTGTTAATTTACAAACCTGAATTAATACTTTTACAATGACTTAACCAATGTTAAGAATGATGAAACGCATTTTTCTTCTTTTACTTGTTGCCGTTGTTTGGAATTGCAAATCCATCACAAATGATGAACCACGTGTTGCGAAAATTGCCGATTCTGCCATGGTAGTTTCAGCACATCCGCTGGCTTCTAAAGTGGGATTGGAGATCCTTCGCAAAGGTGGAAATGCAATTGACGCAGCCATTGCAACACAATTTGCATTGGCCGTAGTTTTCCCGGCTGCAGGAAACATTGGTGGCGGTGGCTTCCTCGTCTACCGTGATAAAAATGGCAACCTGTCAAGCCTCGATTATCGTGAAAAAGCACCCGCAGCAGCCACGACAACCATGTACCTCGACTCGACCGGAAATGTGATAAGTGGTTTAAGTGAGAAGGGACATAAGTCGGTCGGTGTGCCCGGTTCCGTGGCGGGCATGTTTGAGTCTCATTCAAAATATGGATCGTTACCGTGGCGAGATCTCGTTCAGCCTGCTGTTGATCTTGCGTTGAACGGATTTACATTAACAAAAGAACAGGCAGAATCCTTCACTGAAATTCAGGGCAAACTAAAACAATACAGCACCGTTTCACCAGATTTTTTGATCCGTGAATCGTGGAAAGAAAATGACTCGATCAAATGGACCGATCTTGGTCACACACTCGAACGGATTCGCGACAATGGTCTTGCTGGATTTTACCAAGGCAAAACTGCGGATGATATCGTTGCAGAAATGCAGCGCGGTTCGGGATTGATTACGCATGAAGACTTGAAAAACTACAAGCCTGTATGGCGCACTCCGATCGTTGGTAAGTACAAAGACTACAAAGTCATCTCTATGGCACCGCCATCCAGCGGTGGTATCGCGCTACTTCAACTGCTCAAATCAATCGAACAATTCCCTGTGAGTGAGTATGGTCACAACTCAGTTCGGTATATTCATTTGTTGACTGAGGCAGAACGAAGAGTCTATGCTGATCGGGCAGCGTATCTTGGAGACCCCGATTTTTATCAGGTTCCAGTTGATCAGCTCGTTCATGATTTGTATGTAAAAGAACGTATGACTGATTTCAAGCTAAATCGCGCAACGCCAAGCAAAGATATTCGCGAAGGCAAATTTCTAGCGCCCGAATCAAGCCAGACAACACACCTCTCCGTTGTTGACAAATTCGGGAATGCCGCAGCCGTTACCACCACACTTAACGATTGGTTTGGCTCGGCAGTGGTGGTAGCCGGTTCAGGGTTTATTCTCAATGATGAGATGGATGACTTCAGCATCAAACCCGGACAGCCAAATATGTATGGAGTGGTTGGCGGAGAAGCAAATAAGATCGAGCCTGGTAAACGCATGCTAAGCTCGATGACGCCAACGATCCTTGAAAAGGACGGAAAGCTTTTGATGGTTGTCGGCACGCCTGGAGGATCAACGATCATCACCTCCGTTTTTCAAACCATCCTGAATGTGCTTGAGCACAAGATGGACATGCAAGAAGCCGTGAGCGCAAAACGATTTCACAGCCAGTGGTTGCCGGATGCGATCTTTGCAGAAAGGAATACGCTTACCGCTGACGACAGCGTTACACTGGTGAAGATGGGCCATACTTTTGATCCGGGATATGCTGGTGGGATCGGGAGAGTGGACGCTATCCTTGTGCTGCCCGATGGCCGACTCCAGGGCGGAGCAGACCCGCGCGGAGATGATTGGGCAGAAGGGTATTGAGTGGGAGCCGGAAGTCAGGTGGCGGGCTGGAACACTGCGTTTAACTTTGTCCATCGCTAAGAACTCATAGCTACACGTTCGAGTTCCCTTACTCGGTCCCAATTCCTGGCTCCCGACTCCCGATTCCCAGCTCCTAGCTCCCGACCCCCCGTCCGCGCTCCTTGTCTTGTCAAACCTGTCATCCGTTCGAAGGTGGTAAGGAATAGGCATTTCGGTGTTACCTTTGAGCTTTGTCTATAGGCATTCTTTCGCTTTGTGATGGTGAAACAGAAACTCGACTGGCTCTTCGGAAATCGGCTGCTGCAGCATATACTCTTCTGGGTTGCGCACGTTGCGTTTTACGGGGCTCTTTATGGAAGCTTCCAGGATAACTATGCCCAGACTTATACGGAAGAGCTAATCTACCTGCCCGTGAAGATGGCCTTTGCGTACTTCACCTTGTATTACCTGCTTCCGAAATATCTTTTGCGCGGTGATTATGTTTCGTTTTTCATTGTATTCATACTTTCATCATTCGTAGCCGGCATCATCCAGCGCACGATCACATTTACCGTCCACTATCCGCTCTATTATCCGCAGTATCTTTCTGAATCGTTTTTCTGGATCCCTAAGATCGTGAAGACGTTCGTTGGAATGTACCCCGCAACGTTTACAGCCGTGGCCATAAAACTTTTGAAGTTGTGGTATACAAACCAGAAAGCGCAGCAAGTGTTGACGGAAGAAAAACTGCAGGCGGAGTTGAAGTTTCTTAAGACGCAAATTCATCCTCACTTCCTTTTCAATACGCTCAACAACCTCTACGCTTTGACACTAAAAAAGAGTGATAAGGCTCCTGAGACTGTCTTGAAGTTGTCCGAACTGATCAACTACATGCTGTATGAATGTCGGAGCGATGAAGTAGCCCTTAGCAAAGAGATCAAGTTCATCCGAAATTACATTGACATCGAGAAAATGCGCTATGGCGACAAGCTGGATATTGATCTGAGGGTAACAGGTGAAGTTGGTGATCGCACAATAGCTCCCCTCATTTTACTTCCGTTCGTAGAAAATTGCTTTAAACATGGAGCCAGCGAAGATCTCCAACAATCATGGGTGAAAGTTTCAATAGACTCACACTCCGATCATGTTGTGATCAAAGTCGAAAACAGCAAGGCCGGAGAAAATGGCATGAAGCGAGAAGAAGGCATCGGCATACGAAACGTAAAGCGAAGACTTGACCTGCTTTACCCGAACAAACATGAGTTGAAGATCATGAATGGAGAGGAAACGTTCCTGGTGATATTGTCGATACAAGGCTAAGAGGGAAAAATACCAATTACCAATTACCAAAAAACAAAAAACAAAAAACAAAAACCAACAGGGTACGATACCGGGGGAAGGTCCAAATACCAAAACCCAACTACCAAGACGTTCGACAACTGGCGTCTCTTGAAAGTGTCAAAACTGGGTCTCGCAATTTGGGATTTGGATCTTGGGATTTGGAATTTGGTTATTGGAATTTGCAGCTTCGGTTCTTACACCCCTGGCATTAACAATTCGTTAAGAAGTTCTTACCGTAGCGAATACTAAATTGAAACATATTTTCACCGTATGAAATGTATTATCGTTGATGATGAGCCGCTGGCGATTGAGATCATGGAATCCTATGTCGGCAAGGTTGAACAGCTTAAACTGGAAGGAACATTTCGAAACGCGGTGTCTGCGTTTACGTTTCTGCAGCAACATCCTGTGGATCTGATTTTTTTAGACATCCAAATGCCGAAGTTGTCGGGAATTGACTTTCTGAAGACCTTGAAGAATCCACCCAAAGTTATTTTCACCACCGCTTTTCGAGACTATGCACTGGATGGTTTTGAACTGGAAGTGGCCGACTATTTATTGAAGCCTATCCCCTTCGATCGATTTCTGAAAGCTGTTGGTAAAGTGCTGCACGTTCCGCAGGCGGGATCAGGTCAGTTGAAGCAAGATGAAAATTATGTCTACTTCAAAGTCGATAAGAAGATGATCAAAGTCCGCATGTCAGAGATCCTGTACATCGAAAGCATTAAGGACTACGTCAAGGTTAAAACTGCCGATAAAGAGATCGTCACCCAGCAAAAGATCAGCTACCTGGAAGAAAGCCTTCCCAAAGAAAATTTTCTACGCATCCACCGCTCGTTTATCGTCAATCGCGAAAAGATCGATGCCTACTCGGCCACCGATATGGAAATCGGGAAGTTTCATATCCCGATAGGAAGAAATTACAAAAATGATGTGATGAAGCTGCTGAGTAAGAATATTTTCTAAAATCGCTTGATCGTAAACTCAACCCTGCGATTCATTCTGCGCGACTCTTCGGTGTCGTTGCTGGCGATGGGCTTTGTTCCACCATATCCTTTTCCCGCGATACGTTTCGGTTCGATTCCTTTTGACACAAGATAGTCCTTCACCTTATTGACGCGCTGCAACGAGAGCTTAACATTGTCAGCGTGAATCCCGCGATTGTCTGTGTGGCCTGATAATTCAATCCTGACATTTGGATTATTTTGAAGGAAGTGAACAACCATATCAAGTTCTGGGAAGGACTCAGGCAGAATGTCTGCTTTCGTCTGCGCAAACAACACGTTCTTGAGATTTACAGTAGTTCCAACCGCAAGAGGCTGAAGTGAAAAATTCATTTCCAGCTCTTTCATCTCCAATGTATTCACGTTAAGCTTTTCCATTGAGCTGACGTAACCTTTCGCCTCAATCGATACGGTATATTCCTGTGTTGAAGGAATAGCAATCGTGTACATCCCGTTCGAGCTTTCAGCTGTCAGTCCGGGCTGTGCTGGACCAGCGAAGGATACTGTAGCTGGAATGCTCTCACCGGTTTTCGCATTTGTCACTTTGCCATATACCTTGATCGTGTTGACACGGGTTACCTCCGAGCCGTTGTCGCGTGGGGCCTCTACATAGTCAAGGACAGTATCTACTTGGGGCTGTGGAATTCTTACGATCGCATCTTTGACAACGGTGTCCTTAGGCGGATCAACCGTTGGAATATTTACTACAGGAGGCTGAGCTGATTTATAAAACTTGATGTCGCCATAGCCATCGCTATTAATCGTGCTTGTAAAGATTGCAACATCAGGTGAAGTCATCGGTCGGTAATACAATTCGCGACCCGGTGAATTGATCTCCGGTCCGAGATTTTGTGGCGCAGACCAATTTGTCCACGAGTCGTCCATGCGGGTAGCTGAAAAAACATCGAAGCTCCCGTTGCCTTTAAGCCCATTACTTGAAAAGTAAAGTGTCTTTCCATCCGCGCTAAGCGCAGGGCTCAATTCCTGAAACTGTGTATTAATGGTGCTGCCAAGATTCTTGGGCTCCGACCATTTACCCTGCTCGTTAAAGCATACATAGATGTCGTCAACCCCATGGCTACCGTATGTATCTGCTGAAAACACGAACACGCTTCCATCCTGCGATACGGCTCCGCATAAAAGACCAGATTTGTTTTGATAATACGGGATTGAAATGTTTGCAGGGCGCGACCAGCCGTTACCGGTATTTGTTGATATGGAGATTCCTTGCGTTTTCGCCCGCTCTCCTGATGGGTCGTAATGGCCATGCAGAAACAGCTGCTCACCGTTTCCGGAAAACCCAGCAACCGCGTTGTATGCGCGATCATTCAAGAGAGGTCCCGCATGAATTGGTGCTGACCACGTACCGTTAACCAGGCGTGAAAACCAGATGTCACCCGGATCCTTTTTGCCGCCCACATTCAACGGATGGTTGCCTATGGTGAAAAAAAGAGTTTGGCCATCCGGAGCAAGCATAGGGTTTTGCTCATCGAACAATGAGTTAACCGGTTTAAAAGGAGTTGTGTTTAACACCTGCGCGTGAAGGGTTATCGAGAACACAACAAGCACAGATGAAAAAAATAAACGCATACGTATAATTACTAAGTTTTCGTAATGGGGTTGTTAAAGCGGGTATCAAAGCTATGGCCTTCGACTAACCCAGGGATTTTTTTTCAGTGTAAATCTCCATGGAAGCAACGCATCTACGCCAGCGTAATCGATCCCTATCCTTGGACTCGCCTCAATATCAGTCTTTGCAATCTTATTGCCAAGATCTTCAATCCAAACTT
>DASWTM010000272.1:0-21766 GCA_036402115.1 Chryseosolibacter sp. | reverse complement strand
CTGACCAGGTCATCGAAAGAACTCACATGAAGGCGTATAGCCGAAGCGTTGGAGTGCTTGAGTGAATTGGAGATCAGTTCCTGGATAATCCGGAAAAGGGCAAGCGTAATTTTTGGGTTTTTAACTTCAGGGCCAAACGTCTTCAGGTGAATCTGTACTGGTATTGAACCGTTTAGTTTTTCAATATAATTACCCAGCGCAGCCATTAGGCCATAACGTTCAAGGCCAGGGGGAGAAAGTCCATAAATAATACTCTTGATGTCCTGAATGGTACTTTGAAATTGCGTTTCAATTTCTTCTGACTTTGGCTCGTTATGTTTTTTCAGCACCTGGCTCACCATCATTTTGATTGCGGAGAAATCGGTGCCCACACTGTCGTGAAGATCTTTGGCAATTCGCTTTCGCTCTTGTTCAATAGCTTCGAGCTCTGACTGGATCAACTTAAGTTGATGGTTTCGGTAAACGCGCACCTGATAGCGAATGTATAGATAGATCAGCAATGCAGTCAGCAGCGACATTCCGATTTTGAAATACCAGGTTTGCCACCAGGGGGGCGCGATGGCGATGGTCGGGATTCCTGCAGCCTTCGTCCAGTGAACGTTATCGACCGAATACTCGAGTATCAACGTGTAAGAGCCTGGAGCCAGTGCATTAAATCGGATTTCGTTGTTTGCAGGATAGGTCCATTTGTCTTCCCCTTCAAGCTTATAGCGGGTGAACACGTTAGGATTGTTGAAGGAACGATAACCAAAGATCAGCGCAACGTTATTTTCGTCATGCTGAAGCGTGCTGAGGTCTTCGATCTTTTTTGCCCGCTGATTGATTTGAATTCGCTTAACATAAAATCGCGGATCGTTGTTGGCGAACCTGGTAACCGGAAGCGGTATCTCAGAGACACCTTCATCGCTAAAGGCGAGCACGCGGTCAGGTTGCGCAATCATAAAGTTGATCTTGTTTGCGATAAGTCCGCTGGTGCGGGTTAGATACTGAAACCCTGGATGAGGTGTGAGAAGTTCATTCAGCGTTACGCGGGCAACACCTTTCTCCGTGGCGATCCAAAAGACATCCCCAATTCGTTGAATGCTGTACACGTTGTCAGCAAAGAATTTATTTCTTGAATTGAACTGTGTTACAGCCCACGTATTCTTGTTCATGATAACAAACCCGCTCCCTAGTGTCGAGATAATCAGCGAAGAATCGGTAAGCGCGGCAATGTCAGAAATTTTCACGTTATGAAAGAAGGCTGGTGCTGGCTTGATTTGTGCGCTTCGGTCGCGGATTTCTAGACCGATACGTCCGGCAAGAAAGAATAGGCTATCATCAACATAGCACTGGCGATACCTCAGGTTGAAGAACAATATCGTTCGAAGGTTTCCATCCTTGTCAAAACTTTTCATGGTATGATTGCCATAGCCCCATACAATACCATTGCCATCTTCGACCATGTCGATGCAGGAATAAATTTCCGAACGATTCCGTTCCTTCAACGTTGAATCGAAAAGGAAAATCCCGTTGACAGTTGATATCCAGATTTGCTTTCGCGAATCTACAAACCCTGTTAGGATCGGAGAGTCGAATAAACGTCTTTCCTTTAGCTTCCGGGAAGACCTCTCAAACTCAAACAAGTGCCCGGCTTCATCACCGACCAAAAAGGTATTGTTGAAAGGGATTACAGCCCGAACTCTTGCTGGTGTTTCGATCGATGCATTTGTGATTTGAATGTTGGGAATTTGGTAAACTCCGTCTTCGAGTGTTGTTATCCAAATGTTGCGCTCAGCATCTTGATGTACTTTCGTTACAGAATTGTGACGGACAAATACTGGCCGCCATGACTTTGCAAAGTCACCTCCCTCGAATCGCTCGGCTCCCTCATACAGATAGCCTATCCAGATGTTGTCTTCGCGATCCTTTGCCATACTGATTACCGTCCCTGGACCCTCGTACACAAATTTTACGCTCGAGCCATCATATTCGTAAATCTTTTTCTTTATGGAAAAGTAAAGTTTGTCTTTAAACCTTAAGACACGCGTGAGACGGTGAACTGTTTTTGCATCGCGATCATCGATTGAAAATTCCTTTCCGTCAATCGTAATTGATTTGATCAAACCCTCATAACCCGCCATCGCGCGCGGGATTGGAAAACCCTGGATAATCTCAATATGCAATCCTTCATCGGACACGCGGTCAAACGAGACGCTGCCGAGAGAATCAATTTTGCCGCGTACCTTTTCGATTGCAAAGTGCAATTGCTCCCGATCGCTGTCGTAAACGAAATTTATTTCACCCAAAGGCAGGATGCTGCCGAGGATGTCGTTAAAAGGATAGGGGTGAATGGAGCCTTTGTCAAAAAAGCAAAGCCTTCCGGAATACGTTCGGAACCAGAGCCGTCCCTTTTTGTCCTCGAAGAATCCAAACACAACGGGGTCAGTCAGCCCTTTGTCGATATTGAATTTTTCCAATTCAAATCCATCGAACCGGACAACCCCGTTGTCTGTACCAAACCAAAGAAATCCTTCACGGTCTTCGAACACATCATACACTTCGGAACTCGGCATCCCTTCCGCGATCGAGTATTTGACCGTGGTGAAGTCCTGACCTCTGCAGATCGTCAGGCAGCAGGCGCAAACAACGATTGTAACAAAGTTGAAGCGAATCATGGTGCGTTAAATTTACTCATTTTCAAAAAAGAGATGGGCTTTTGGCAGGACAGAAAGTGAAATTGAGTAAAGACATCCACGCGAAGCGCCATTATCTTTTGCGATACCAGGATACTAAGCAGCATTTGATAGGCATTTTACTACGGCCTGACGACATTTTAACGGGGAGGCTAGAGCATTTGTGTGCGATGTGCATCGGATGTGTCGATTTTTTTCTAAACGGTAGTCAATTTTTATGAAGACGGGCTCAAGCAAACCCTATGATAGAATTTGGACACAATTCGGTAGTAACGTCAAGGAAAGAGATGATTGAAGAACTTCTGTTTTGCCGCGAGTTTAATGGAGCAATAGGTATCTGGTCTTCTGCGCTAGGCAAGGGAATGTTTATGTGTTTCGTAAAAGAGGTCGTAGTAGATGAAGATGAAGACGATGTTGTCGTCATTTTAAATGAGAACGACCTCAACGGATCGAGCCTGGAAACACATGTCTTATACCTGTATGAAATCGAAAAGGTTTATCGCTTTCGCATAACGCCCAATACAAGCCTTCGGGTCAAATCATTAGGCGATCACTAGGTCATAGGTTGTTTCTTCGAGCCTCTGCTACCGCAAAATTTGCTGCACGGGCCGTCAGCGCCATGTATAAAATTGAAGGACTTTGATTTCCGGTGCTCGTCATACATGCTCCGTCAGTAACAAATACGTTTTTACAATGATGCATCTGATTCCATTTGTTTAGCAGCGAATTTTTTGGATCATTACCCATTCGGCATCCGCCCATCTCATGGATATCGAGACCGGGGGGCTGCTTTGAATCATAATGCGAGATGTTTTTCGCACCCGCTGCTTCGAATATTGCCGTACTTTGTTCGATGAAGTCTTTCGTCATTTTTTCATCGTTGTCGTCATAATCCACAGAAGTAACCAGCAGCGGAATTCCCCACTGATCTTTCTCGTTAGTGCTGAGTCGCACATGGTTGGATTCTTTAGGAATTGTTTCCCCTTGCATGTACATGTATGACTTCCATGCACCCGGTTTGGCCACGGCATCTTTAAGCTGCGCGCCACAAGCGCTGTCGATTTCTATTCGATCGCCTTTTGTACGGTACGCACCCATGAACGTTGTAAATCCTCCCACATAATCCATCTCTTGCTTCCCCAGGTTCCGATAGTTCGCGATAATGGGTTCCGTAGGATTACGGCCTTTGTAATAACGGTCGGTAAATCCTTCTATGTCTGCACTCACCGATGCGCGGTAATTATGAAATGCGACAAATTTTCCGAGAAGCCCACTGTCATTTCCAAGTCCGTTCGGAAAGCGATTAGAAGTGGAATTGAGTAAGATGAGGTTGCTGTTGAGCGCTGACCCATTTACAAAAATAATTCTCGCATAATATTCAATTGCCTCCTTGCTGTTTGCATCAATGATGCGAACGCCCGAGGCCCTGCCTTTTGCTTCATCGAAGAGTATGGAATGAACTACTGCTTGTGGTCTCATGGTGAGGTTGCCAGTCTTTTCAGCCCAGGGCAATGTTGACGAAACAGAGCTGAAATATCCGCCAAAGGGACATCCGCGCATGCATAGATTCCTGGCCTGACATTGACCGCGACCCTGCTGACGATGAATATCTTTTGGTTGGGTAAGGTGCGCCCAACGAGCCTGTACAAGGTGGCGATTGCTGAAATTTTTCCGGATGCTTTGCTGAATGTGAGCCTCCACACAATTCAGCTCGAAGGGTGGGAGGAATTCACCATCCGGCATGGCTTCGATACCATCTTTGTTTCCGCAGACACCTATAAACTCTTCAACATGTGAATACCAGGGTGCAATATCTTCATAGCGGATTGGCCAATCGATCCCATATCCGAATTTTGCCGGTGCGGTAAATTCGTGTTTGCTCCAGCGTTGGGTTGCGCGGCCCCAGGTCAGCGACTTCCCGCCTACCTGATAGCCGCGAATCCAATCGAACGGTTTTTCCTGAACATACGGATGATCTTTGTCCTTGATAAAGAAGTGTGCTGTGTCCGGGCCGAAGCCGGCAGCCTTGGTAATGAGCGGATTCTCCTCCATGAACTTCCGCGACATTCGCCCGCGGTGTTCAAAGTCCCAGGGGTTGAGGTTTGCAGTTGGGTAATCTTTATTGTGAACAACATTCCGGCCGCGCTCGAGAACGAGTGTTTTCAAACCTTTCTCACATAACTCCTTGGCAGCCCAGCCGCCACTGATGCCCGAACCGATAACGATGGCATCATACGTATGCTGATCCTTTGCTCTGATGTTTAAGTTCATGATAGTCGAGTTGACTACCAAAGTACGAATTTGTGAGTAACGAAGTCTGTGGACAATAAGGTATGTAGGTCAGTCACGGCTCGAATAGACTGGCGGGGCTTCCAGAATTTTTCTTGCCTTTCTGTCTTTCCCGGCAAGCTGATAGGTGAGTCCGAGGTTAAGACGGATGGCATCATCTGATTCATCACACCGATAACGGTGATGTGTTCGCAATGCCTTCTTGTGAAAACGAATAGATTGTTCGTAATCACCATTGAATGCGAAGGCCAGCGCCATTCCGAGATAGCTCTCGGGCACTTCCTTAACGCGACCCTGTTTTTTATAAAAATCGATTACTTTTTTAAATATTTCTTCCGCTTGTTTCGTATCTCCAGCGCTCAGTGACCGGCTTGCTTTTGCATACAGCGATGCGGGCTCTGTGGAAGAAACTGTCAAATGCTGCGAAAAACATAGTGTTGGAATCAGCGCTACTAAAAAGGGAGTAAGTACTTTCATGACGGGGTTTTTATCATCAACGTTAACCTACGGTCAAATGTTTGATTGCGGACCTTAAACGTTTGTTAATTTTTCTTGAACAGGCACAAACAAAAATAGACCATGTCGCCAGGGCACATTTTAAATTTCTATAGAGCAATTCCTATGTCGTTAAATGAAATATTGCAAAGGTTTGCACCTCGAATCGGGATTTAAAATGGGTAATTTGCGGACACAGATTGCTTATGCTGAGGCCGATTATCATCACCCTTTTTATTCTTCTTGTTTTTTCTTCGTGTGCGAAACGAAGTCTGTCGTCTTTACACAAAGAAGGTGTGAAGGTAAGTGGTTCGCAAGCGTTGCTGAACGTCTCGCCTGCTTGCGCTTCTATACGGATGCAGTATCTCGGATGCGGTGGTTTTTTTATTCAGCATCAAGGTCAGGCGATTATGATCGATCCGTTTTTTTCCCATCAAAGTTTTTTGCGGATTGGCAAGTCGATTTTTCCCGGAGGCAAGATAAAGTCAAAGCGAAGGGAGTTGGACTATGGCAGAAGGATGATCAAAGATTCGCTTGGCCTCACGGACGATGACTTGAAATTGAAAGTAAAAGGAATTTTTGCCGCCCACGGCCACTATGACCACCTTATGGATGTGCCCTTCATCTATCATGAATGGTTGAATGAAAATGCAGATGTGTTTGTCAACACGTCATCGGCCCTCACCTGTGCCAACGTCATTAACCCGCGGAAGCTTCACGATGTTCAAACGATTGCGTCCGTGCGAGACCAGCGTGGAGACAGCGTTGAGTTTCAGCAGGGTCAGGCTGCGATACGCGTGTATCCCATATTCGCTGACCATAACCCTCACAGCAGAAACGTTAAGCTGTTTGCGGGAAGCGCAGTAAGAACTCCACAACATTTCAAGTCGTATGAAGATAAAACGTCCGTCAACGACTGGCTTGAGGGTCAAACGTTATCATTTCTAATAGACTTTCTCGAAAACGATTCTATCCAGTTCCGAATGTTCATACAATCCTCGAGCTGCCAATTTCCGTATGGCATACCACCGTTGAATTTACTACAGGAAAGGGAAATTGATCTCGCGGTATTAGGCGTGGCTTCCTATCACTTCTCAGAAAACACGTATCCATGTGAATTCCTGCAGACGCTTCAGCCGAAAAAGCTCATGTTTATCCACTGGGAAGATTTTTTTCGTAAACTGCGTAAGCGGCCAAAGGCTGTAAAGACAAACGACATCCCGCGCTTTTTTTCCGATGTGCTCTCAAAATGCTCGCGCGATTATTTGCTTCCTGTTCCGGGATCAGTGATTACAATTACTCGCTAGCTACTTCGAAGCGGAATACTTCCAGCAATCTACGAGGTGATCGTTGACGAGTCCGCACGCCTGCATGTGCGCGTATATCACTGTGCTTCCTACGAACTTAAAGCCGCGCTTGATGAGATCGGCACTGAGCGCATCTGACTCTTTGGTGGTTGCGGGAACCTGGCTAATCGATTGGCGTTTGTTGATGATAGGTTCACCTCCAACAAATTGCCAGATGTATTTGTCGAACGAGCCATATTCCTTCTGAACTTCGAGAAATCGTTTGGCATTGTTCACGGCAGCACGCACCTTAAGACGATTGCGTACGATGCCTGGATTGAGCAGAAGTTTTTCAATCTTGTTTTCGCTGAAGCGTGCAACCTTGGCTGGGTCAAAGTCAGCGAATGCCTTTCGATATCCTTCTCTTTTCTTTAAGATCATGGACCAGCTTAAACCCGCCTGCGCTCCTTCGAGGATTAAGAACTCGAAATGTTTTCGGTCATCATGCACAGGCACTCCCCATTCTTCGTCATGGTATTGAATGTATTGTTCAAATCCCAGACACCACGGACACCGTTTTTTATCAGTTTTTTCAGCCATAATCCAAAGTAATTCTAAGCGACAATAATGTAGAAAACCTTACCCGAACCAGC
Organism: Chryseosolibacter sp.; assembly: GCA_036402115.1. Classification (GTDB taxonomy): domain Bacteria; phylum Bacteroidota; class Bacteroidia; order Cytophagales; family Cyclobacteriaceae; genus Chryseosolibacter. The sequence continues at coordinate 14,368 of DASWTM010000272.1, read as the reverse complement.
AGTACTCGACAAGATTTCTTCCAATATCCTTCCAAGCCATCAGTTTTTGCCGTTCTCCATGGGGAAATTGATCGCCAATATTTCTTCCTTCATGATTCTGTTTTAACGAACTTCGAAAACACTAACCCAACACTATGAGAACATTTGTTTTAGCGATCGGTATTCTTTCTGCCTTCGCCACACAGGCGCAACAAGTTGATTTTGACAAAAGACTCAAGGAACTCGGTGTTGAACTGATTTCACCCACCAAACCAATAGCAAGTTATGTTAAAGCTGTCAGGACGGGCAATCTTATCTTTCTTGCCGGCCATGGCCCAACACGTGCCGATGGTTCAAACATTACGGGTAAAGTTGGCAAAGATCTCACGCTCGAGCAAGGCATCGAAGCTGCCCGTGTTACTGCCATCTCGCTTCTTTCAACATTGAAAAATGAAGTAGGTGATCTCAGAAAGGTGAAACGCATCGTGAAGGTAAACGGATGGGTGAATTGCAACAGCGAATTTACCGATCAGCCCAAAGTCATCAATGGGTGCTCCGATCTTTTGGTTGCCGTGTTTGGCGAAAACGGTAGACACGCACGTGCTGCGTTAGGTGCCAATGCATTGCCCATGGGAATCGCGGTTGAAATTGAGATGGTGGTTGAAGTCGAGTAATTTAAATCTCCCGATTGCAACTGCGAAGATATATGGTTAAATGATATTACACTGTCATCACAAAGAACCTATCTGCGGTGCGCAAATACACTTGTGCTTCGCATGGTAGGAAACAGCATCATCGTTTGAATGCTGGGCAATCTTCCTTTGTGGTTTGCACTGGATTACAAGCACCCACGTTGCCATCTAAATATTCTCCGCCTTTACTCCGTGCTTCTCCGTGCTCTCCGCGGTGTGGATTTCGGTATTTACTCCAGCGCCTGCTTTATGTCATCAATCAGGTCCTGTGCCTCTTCAATACCGACTGAAAAGCGCACGAGGTTATCGGATACTCCAATTGCCTGTCGTTCTGCCGCGCTCATTTTCTTATGCGAAGTGAGATGCGGCAATGTCACAGTCGACTCAACGCCACCGAGACTGATGGCACGTTTAATCAACTGTAGTTTGCTGGTGAATTTTTGTACATCATGTTTTACTTCAAAAGAAAGCATCCCTCCGAAACCGCCTGGCATCTGCGCTTTCGCCACCAGGTGATCCGGGTGATCCTTCAAGCCAGGATAGTAAACCCTCCCGATACGGGAATCTGTTTTCAAATATTCTGCGATCGTTAATGCGTTTTGATTTTGTTGACGAACCCGCAAGACGATTGTCTTGAGACTGCGTTCAACTAGCCAGCAGGTAGTGGCTTCCAGCGACCCGCCAAAGTGAATTGCACTTTCCCAAATCTGCTGGATCAGCTTTTTCGATGCCATCGCAGCGCCACAGCAGATGTCGCTGTGTCCACCGATATACTTTGTTCCACTATGCGTTGAAATATCAATTCCCAGGTCGATTGGGTTCTGGTTGACAGGTGAAGCAAATGTGTTATCAATTATGGTAATGATGCCGTGCTTCCTGGCGATGTCAGCAACAGCCTTGATGTTTGTGATTTTGAGCGTTGGGTTTGAAGGGGTTTCAATATAGATAACCTTCGTTTCCTTTCGTATAGCTTTTTCGAAGTTTTCGGGCACGGCACCATCCACGAAGGTAAAGTCTACTCCATATCGCGGAAGTTCTTTTGAGACCGCATGGTGGGTTCCCCCATAGAGATCATTCTGGAAGACAACATGATCGCCTTTTTTTATCATGGCGAACAGTGAAGTCATGATGGCAGCCATCCCGGAACTGAAAATGATAGCGGCTTCCGCATTCTCCAACGCTGCCAACTTCTCAGAAACTGCAGTTTGATTGGGTGTATTGAAGTATCGCGGGTATGGGGCGGTCTCGACCCCCTCATAATCATAGGCCGAGGATGGGAAAATCGGGGTCGTTGCTCCGCCAAAAAGTTTGTCACCGAATGAACCTGTATGAACACTTTGGGTCAATTTTGAGAATTTCCGGGTTGCCATTTCACTTTTCTGTTTGATCAAAGATAGGCGTGACGGCAAGAGCAAAAAATTTCAAATAAAAAAAATCAATATTTTGACGCTATGTTTAACCTTAACCCCCATACATACTATGGCAAATAATTTCCCACCAACCGTTGGCGGATCAGTACCAAAAAAAGAAGCGGATATCTGGATCGATGATTACGATAAGGAACATCGCAAGGACAAAGACAAGGACACCAAATCAGTTTTCTTCGGAAAAGACATTTTGCTGGAGCTTCTGAATCAGGATGGATGCACGGGTATTTCGTTCTTCCTCGCGTCAAAACACAGTGATTACGCCCAAAAGAAAACCGTTAGCCTTGTGCTTGTAGGTCGGAAAGAAGATGGAACACTGCTCTGGGGAAGTGACACAGGCAAGGATAGCGGAGATCCTGGAACTGTTGATAGTGGTCTGGCTTGTCCACCAGTTTGCTCATAACAAGATATGTCTCTGGAAGTAATCTTTACTTTCTTCTATGTACAGACGTTCCTATCAGCATTGATAGCCGGTTTTGCTTTCTACAACTATCGCAGGAGAGATCGGCTAATGGTGCTGGTAGGATTGTTATTTACCTTCAGCTTCTTGCTGAATGTAGCGCAGCTTGTGGCCTATAAATTCGGCCAGAACGTGCTTATGAATCGCATTGGAGGGCTATATGACTGTGTATTTCTTGTTATGGCCGGAATAATGTTTGACCACGCCACACAAAAAAAGTTCAGGACACCAATTGCGATTGTTACAGGCTTTTTCTTGTTGCTATGGGTTTTCAACATGTTAATTCTTCAGAAAACTGCAGTTACTTCGATCACAAAGCTCGCCTGCGACATCATTGTCGTGGTGTATTGTGTTTCTTTTTTTTATCGACTCATGGTCGAATTGCCTGCGGTTCATTTGCATCGACTCACCATGTTTTGGGTCGCTTCCGGCTTTTTGCTTTACGCAGCTGGTACCATCTTTTTGTTTGCCTTTACTGAATACGTCATTAACCAACTTGCAGACAAATTCGCCCTCCTTTGGACTCTTAACCTGACACTTTTTATTTTGCAACAGCTTTTTATCGTTGTCGCTGTGATCAATGATGTAAAAAAATTGGGAGAGTCAAAAGCTCAAATACATTGACCGTTTGACTGCATTCGAACGCAAATTGTATATTTTGCAATCGCCTAAATATGCAAGACAACTTCTTACTGGTATTCTCTGTTGCAACGCTGGCGATGCTCATGTTGGCCGGCTCAATAGTTGTTTTCGTTGTGTTTTATCAGAGACGAATGCTTCAGGAACAATTTAAACGCCAGTCGATGGAGTTTGACCATCAGCAGAAAATGATGCAGGCCGAACTTGAATCACAGGAAAGTGAACGCAGAAGGCTTGCCGCTGATCTCCACGATAGCATCGGGGGAATGCTTTCAACCATTCGCGTGGGAATCACTACCATGGCGAAATCACTCCCTAACCCGCAAGCAATCGATGAGACCAAGCAGATGCTCGATGATACGATCTCATCGGTAAGGCGCATCAGCCGCGATCTCATGCCCTCCACACTTGAAAAATTTGGCCTGATGTACGCCATTAAAGAACTGTGTGAACGATTTCAGCAAACATCAAAAATTCCAGTACACTTCACCAGTAATAGTGAAATCCCAAAATTGGATTCTCAGCGGGAGTTGATGATATTTCGCATAGCCCAGGAGTTGTTGAACAACGCAATTAAGCACTCTCAGGCTTCCGCTATAAACGTATCTACCCACATTACGGCCACGTTAGCGTTGTGTGTTGAAGATGATGGAATCGGATTTGATGCTGAATTTCATAAAAGTGATGCAGCTGGAAACAAAGGACTTGGTTTGTACAATATTGAAAATCGCGCGCGATTGCTTGGTGGCGAATTGAAATTTGAACGAAAAGCGAAAGGCAGTAAAACAACGCTTGTCGCCCCCATTACACATGAAGTGCAAACACAAAAGCAGTTGGCCGAGTAGATGGATAACCACGCATCAGAGCATAAACTTGTATTGAATCAATTGAAATAATGAAAAAACAGCTTAAGGTATTTATCGCTGATGATCACACGCTCTTCCGCAAAGCGATGGTAAACCTTATTCGTGGCTTCGAAAATATTGAGGAAGTTAAGGACGCGGAAAACGGAAAGGAGCTGCTTACCCTGATGAAATATCAGCAACCCGATGTCGCCATCGTTGACCTCCAGATGCCGGTTATGGATGGAACAGAAACATGTGAAACCATCCTTGCAAAGTTTCCGGACGTAAAAGTGATTGTGCTGACCATGCACGATAGCGAAAAATATATCCTGCATATGATGGAGATGGGCGTCCATGCTTTCCTGTTAAAAAACACCGAGCCTGAGGAATTGGAACGGGCAATTGAATCCGTGATTGAAAAAGACTTTTATCACAACGACCTTGTCGCCTCCGTTCTGAGAAAAAATATGAAGGAGAAGAAGCAGGGTCACCGGCCAACTTTCAACGCTATTGAACTGACGGATCGCGAAAAAGAAATCGTGCTCCTCGTTTGCCAGGAACTCACTATCAAAAAAATCAGCCAGAAGCTGTCGCTTAGCGAAAATACGGTCCGAAACCACCGTGTTAACATCATGGAAAAGGTTGGGGTCAACAATATGGTTGGCCTGGTGAAATATGCTTACGACACCGGTCTGATCAAATAATTCCCTGGAAAAGGCGCGTGGTATTTTTCTACCATTTTACTAGTAGTTTTCTACTACTACTGTTGGCGAGGATTTCAACTGACAAGGTGAGTTGTACTCTCTATACCCAGTTAATTTGAGGCGACTACCTACAATCCGGTAGAAACGGAAATTTAATCTCAATTATGCTATGTGAAAAATCTACGACCTTTCATTAAAGGTTTGGTTAGTTAATGATTAATAGAAACGATTCGGGAAGAACGATTAAGGTACTTGTGGTTCACAGGCAGAAAATGGTCGTAGACCAGGTCAAGTCAGTACTGCAGGACAGCACCGCTGTAGTCAGATTCAGCGACTCGGGTTTGGATGGGCTCCTGACCTCAAGAATTGAATCCTTCGATTTGATAATCTGCGGTACTGACCTGCCTGTAATCACAGGTTTTGAATTAGTCCGATCGATCCGAACGAATTCACGGAACAAAAAATGTCCCGTCATCTTCTTGTCCGACCATGTGGACGCGAAGACTGAACAACTCGCAAACGCGCTTGGCGTTGTTGCCATGCTTGTCACGCAAGAGATTGAAAACAAGCTCGGTGATGTCGTAAGTGAGCGCGTGAAACCGGAACCCGATAAAGTGTGGGAGCAGTTTGTCAGCCCCACGAACCCTAATTAAGAATTTGAAGAACCCCTCTTACTTTAAAGCCAACTGTTCGTTGTGTTTTGAATTACCTTCAAAATGCGCGAACAGTTCTTTTTAAATCCAATTTAAATCCAAACCACCGCACACGGAGAAGCGCGGAGGAACCACGGAGAATTTTTAAAAATCTCTGACTAAGCATTTACCAAGGCCTGGCTCTTTAGAATTCCATATGTTTTATGGCAGATGCTGACCGTATGGCAATGGTGCACACGGTTTAAAAAGCCAAAGAACCTCCGTGTTTGCTCCGCGCTTCTCCGTGCTCTCCGCGGTGTGGATTTAAATCGCCTCCCGGACTCAAATATTACACACGTGTTGTGTATCCGTTAAATTCAGTTAATACTTGAAACACAACGAGTTAATTTCCGTTATTCATGGTATAACCACTACAAATCATGACTAGCATTAACCAAAAACACAAGATTGTGGAGTCTCTTGACGCGCTCGATCAGGCGCAGGCGGAGAAGGTGCTGGATTACATTAACGGAATGATCAAACCCTTGCGTAACGATCAACAAATTAAGCGGGAGGCGTTAAAACAAATCCGACAGGCACTTGGTAACTCACGCACGCTGAATCCTTTGTTTTAGTTTAAGGAAACACTGCGTGTGAAATGAGCATTGATCACACGTGCCGCATAATCTTGCGAGAAGGCGGAACACGAACTGCCCCGCCAGGACGTATTGCCTACTGCTCATTGCCTACTGCCTACTGATTAATTATACTTCACATAGTGCTCCCACTTGTCAAGCACTTCAACAAAGTCAGCAGGCAATTCTGAATCAAACTGCATCCATTCTTTCGTTGCCGGATGTTTAAATCCCAATGTTTTTGCGTGTAGCGCCTGGCGCGGAATAATTTTAAAACAATTGTCTACAAACTGTTTGTACTTAGCAAATACAGTTCCTTTCTGAATCTGATCACCACCATACATCGCGTCATTGAAAAGGGTGTGACCGATGTGTTTCATGTGTGCGCGAATTTGATGCGTACGTCCCGTCTCAAGTTTGCATTCAAGTAGTGACACGTAACGAAGATCACGGAGCAGTTTGTAATGGGTTATCGCATGACGTCCGAAGTCACCTTCAGGGAATGCAGTCGTTACTCTTCGGTCTTTCAAACTTCGGCCAACGTGGACATTAATCGTTCCTTGCGGAGGCTCAGGAACGCCCCACACAATCGCCCAGTACGTGCGTTCGATGCTGTGATCGAAAAATTGTTTCGCCAGCTGCGTTAACGCAATCTCCGACTTTGCGATGACAAGCAAGCCTGAAGTGTCTTTATCGATGCGGTGAACAAGTCCCGGCCGTCCGGTGTTGCCCGGCATCTCTGGTAAGTTCTGAAAATGATAAGCAAGTGCGTTGACAACCGTGCCCGTCCAGTTTTGAAAAGCCGGATGAACAACCATTCCGGCCGGCTTGTTGATCACGAGAAGATGCTCGTCCTCAAAGACGATGTTAAGCGGAATATTCTCCGGCACAACTTCTGTGTCTCGCGGAGGTTCAGGAAATGAAACTGTAATGACATCGCTGGGATGGACTTTGTAGTTTGGCTTGATGGGTTTCTCATTTACTAACACAAAGCCGTTGTGGATACCATCTTGAATTTTGGTGCGCGTTACGTTGGGCAACCTATCCATCAGGAATTTATCGATTCGCAACAATGCCTGCCCACGGTCTGCCACAATGCGATGGTGCTCAAACAATACATCGTCCTGCTCTTCCGAGGCGTCTGACTCATTCACGTTCATCCCGCAAAGGTAAACACTCCCCTGCAATATCCCGTTACATCAAACGATTGTCGGGCAAGAACCTGCCAGCGCTGTAAAATATTTTCGATTTAGGCTTAGAAATTGTTTTATTCGCACCTTAAATCATGATGATGCGTAAGCTTTTTTTCTTAATGATGGTCAGTGCCACGGTAGCGTGCTCGCAAAAAAAGGGCAAAGACAGTAATTCTGATATCTTTCTTGAGGGAAAACAACTGGTAGAGGTAACGAATAAAAAACTGGACGAAGTTTCCGGACTGGCGGCCAGTGCCACTAACACCGGACTTTTGTGGACGCATAACGACAGCGGCAATCGTGCTGAATTATTCCTTATTGATAATCAGCTTAACATCCGATTGACCGTCACCCTTGAAAATGTCATCAATCGCGATTGGGAAGATATTGCCGTAGGTCCCGGCCCGGAAGCTGGAAAAAATTATATCTACGTAGCTGACATTGGTGACAACATGGCGATTTTTCCGCACAAGGTTGTTTACCGTTTCGAAGAACCAAAATTCGAGGAAGGCAAATCCCAGCTGACCGTTTCTAAATTCGACCGCATTGTTTTCCAGCTTGACGTAAAAAAAGATACTGAGTCGTTACTGCTCGATCCTAAAACAAAAAACCTCTATGTGATTTCGAAGCGCGAAAAACCTGTGTACGTATACGAGCTTAAGTATCCGTACTCAACTACCGATACACTTACTGCAGAAAAAATTGGCTCGATTCCCTTCGGTCAGGTTGTAGCAGGCGATTTTTCCCCGGATGGAAGCGAAGTGTTGATCAAGAATTACGCAAATGTGTTGTACTGGAATTTAGGGAAGGAAAATCTTGCATCAGCCCTCAAACGAAATCCGGCAGTTGTCAACTATATCGAGGAACCTCAGGGGGAGTCAATCACTTTTGCGCGCGATGGCTCGGGGTTTTATACGATCAGTGAAAAAGTAAAAGGAGAGAGCAGCTACTTGTATTTCTATCCCCGAAAGAAAAAGTAGATGTTCTGAGAACCCTTTGACCGGAACGCTCAACGAGGCAATTAAACTACAAAGGCCTACTGCGCAAATGCTTTTATTACTTTCATGCCTGCCGCAGGATCGTTCTTGATGATATCGGTGTAATACCTTTCATTTACGCGTTGAAATTTTTCTGCTGGGATTGCTTCTGTCCATCCCGATTTAATCGCTTCGAGTGCACTCGGATTTTTAACGTGGAGGCTGAGTAACAATTCAATGAGCTGATCAGAAATTTCGCGTGGTAAATCCTTGCTGAATAGCGCAGGGCCAAGCGGAATCGGATCAGATTCCCAAAGAAGATTTACTTTTTTGGCCATTTCCTTATCAGCAAGAAGCGCTTTGTGATACTCCTCACTTCCAAATGCCCCGAGATCTGATTTGCCAGCAGCGACTTGCTTCAGCGTTAGTGCGTGATTCTTTGTGTACGTTACGGATGTGAAAAACTTTTCCGGATTAGCCATTCCAAGCTCTGCCATTCGTAAACGTGGAATCAGATTTCCTGACGTGGAGCCTGGATTGACAAGCAAGAGCGAAAACTTTCCCGGATTTGATGAGAGTGTTTCCAGTGACTTTATGCCGGAGCTCTCCGATGAAACAATGGCCGACTGGTATGTACTCCGTGCACCTTTCGCAAGGTGCAGCGCAGCCGCGATGGTATAATCGCTCGATTTTTCCCGTAGCAACAAATACCCGAACGTGTTGATAAACGCAATGTCCACTTCCTTCTTTTCCAACGCTGCAATCAATTCGTGAACCGAATCGTAGCTCTTCACTTTAACCGGATGGTTAACAACCCCACCAAAATATTTTGCGAACGGCTCGATATTTTTGATCCGATTATTTTCGGAATAGCGGTAGGTGGCAAAGATGAGCGTATCAACGTGAGATGATTGCGCTGCGAGTGGGAACGAAATTAAAAGGCAAAAAAGAATTCTGATAGTCATGAACAACTGAAACGGCAGTGCGTCATTTTAGTTTCAAACTTCTTTATTCTTCCATTTGCCGGAGCGCATGTAGAAGTATGCCATCGAAAACATCGAAAGCCAGTAGACCCACTCCGAGGCCCACCCCCATGTGATCGGCATGTCGAGATATTCCAACACTACATATACATACACGGAGTAAATCACGATCGTGATCAGTTCAATGAAGAGATTAACTTTTGTATTTCCGGTTCCGGTTACTGCATTCAACCAGATCGTTCCAAATGACATCATCAACAAAGCAAACGACACCACGCGCATCACAGGTATTGCATCCGCAATGAACTCCGGACTTTGACCATAAAAGGACAGAAACCATTCCGGCCAAATGGATAACAACGTAAATAAAATGATCGAGATCGAAAGACTGACTTTCACTACGCGTCCAATGAGCGGTAGCACTTCTTCCTGTCGTCCCTGCCCGATGATGTTGCTCACGAGCGTGTTGGTGGCAGAGGCAAACGCCCACGAAAAAATTCCAAACAAGCCGAAGATATTTCGCATGGTGTTCGAAATCGCGAGCGCACGTTCGCCATGGTGTTCGATGAGAATGTAAAAATATTCCCAGCTCATGATGCTGATGCCGTATTGCACGATCAGCGGTGAAGACGTAATGAGAATCGTCTTGGAAATTTTGCCATCCCACTTCACATCTTCGAAGAATGCAAATGACTTGTGAATTCCCTTGATATGAATCACAATGTAGATTACTAGTAATCCGGTTGCTTCCGCGATGATAGATGCATAGGCTGCACCGTTGAATCCAAGGTTGGGTAACCCAAGCTTTCCATAGATGAATCCATAGTCGAGCACAATGTTGGTGATCGCTTCCGCTAATGTACCCCAGACTAAGAAACGTGTTTGATTGGTTCCCACCAGGAGTGCGTTGCGCATCACGTACAAGTAGAGGAACGGCAGGCCCCAGATCCGTATTAATAAGAAGTCAATGACCTGGCTGGCGATCTGCGGATCGTTGATTGTTGCCCGAAGAACGGTTGGCGCAATCGTATAGGTCGCAAGAATTCCTAGTCCGGCAAACCCCAGGGCAATCCACACACCGTGAAAAAACAGTTTACCAATTTCTTTCGGAAGATTTTGTCCTGCCCGCCTGGCGATAAGTGCCTGCAAGCCATTATTCAGACCACTTCCGATAACCGCGAAGATAAGATAGTAAACTCCAGTGATTCCAGCGCTCGCTAGTTCTTGCTGCCCCAGTCTTCCAAGAAAAATGTTGTTGGTAATGAAATTGATCTGCGGAACCAACATGGCCAGCGAAATCGGAAGCGCTAGGTTGAGAATTTGTCGGTATCCGGTTCCTAGTCGAAGCTCCATGGGTTGCTAAAAAGAGAAGTGCAAAAATGTAATTATTAAGCCTTCCTTGCTACTGATTAAGGGAGTTTTATTATGGTAAACCTACTCCTGTCTCACAGCTGGAAGCGATTCACGCGGTCGATTTCTTTTTCGAAGGATACGGCAACGCTGATCTTCACCGGCATTCTTGGTCTGATGATGTTTGTGTATGCTTTGGCGCTCGGTCTCACCCTGGACATTATCATCATTAAAGGCCTGAAGCAGAACAATGCCATCCATTTTCTAAACAGTCTGTTCCTATACTACTTAGGGTTTGAATTCATCATGCGCTACATGATGCAAAACCTGCCGGTGCTTGACGTTCAGCCGTACCTGCACCTGCCGATGAAGAAATCGAAGATTGTTCATTTCCTCCTCGTGCGTTCTGCAGTACACCTGTTGAACCTTCTTCCGTTGATTCTCTTTCTTCCTTTCGCATTGAAAGTGATCGCGCCACAGCATTCGTTGTCAACGGCATTGGTATGGGCTGTCACCGTCTGGTTGTGTAGCCTTACCATTCACTACCTCGTGGTGCTTTTCAAGAAAGCGCTGGATGATAATATTTTTGGGATCCTTACCCTGCTTGCCATTATTGTCTTACTAGGCGCATCGGATTACTACGGCTGGTTCAGACTGTCGGACATTTCTGCTTCTGCGTTCGATTCGTTTGTGACAACGCGAGCGCTCATCATCATTCCGCTGACGTTGCTTGCTACTGCTTACCTGTTGTGCTTCCGGTTTTTCAGAGCAGCAATGTATCCGGAGGAGATCAGCTACCGGAAAACCAATGCAAGCGGCACCACGCAAGATTTTTCCTTTTTAAAAAGTTTCGGCCTGATTGGCGAAATGATCAACGTGGAAATGAAATTGATTCTGCGGAACAAACGCCCGAAGAACATCTTATACCTCAGTGCGTTTTTCCTCTTGTACGGATTGATCTTCTATACAAACGACAAGTACATGGAGGGCCTGCCAGGCATTCTGCTGTTCGTTGGAATTTTCATCACCGGAATCTTCATGATCAACTATGGTCAGCTCCTGTTCAGCTGGCAGGGAGGTCACTATGATTTCACGTTGACACGCCCCGTGTCGATGCGCGAATATGTTGAGTCCAAGTATTGGTTACTCAGCGCGGTGACGATTATCTGCTTTATCTTGAGTACACCGTACCTTTATTTCGGCTGGAAAATTCTTTTCGTACATCTGGCCATGATGTTGTTCAACATGGGAATCAATGTATTCGTTATTCTTAACCTCGCCATGTGGGACCCAAAGAAAGTTGACCTGCAAAAAGGCGTAACCTTCAATTACGAAGGCGTTGGTCTTGCACAGTGGATTATGTCAATACCGATTCTTCTCGGTCCTTATATTTTTTATCTGCCTTTCTCATTTGCTGATCAACCTGAACTGGGCATTGCCGCAGTGGGTTTAGCGGGAGTGATTGGCATCATTTTCCGTTCCAAGCTCATCGACCTCACAACGCGCAGGCTGATGGCAAGAAAATACAAAATAGCAGCCGGATTCAGAAAAGATTAATACAGAGCCACACCACTAATGATCGCAATAGAAAATCTTCGCAAAGAATACAAAACACAAGTCGTTGTCGATGTTGACCAGTTGTCGATAGGAGCTGGTGAAAGTTTTGGTCTCGTTGGAAATAATGGTGCTGGAAAAACGACTTTGTTTCGGATGATTCTTGATCTGATTCGTCCGACCTCAGGAACCGTCACCATCAATGGAAAGAACGTTCAGATGAACGATGAATGGAAATTTTATGTAGGCTCATACCTCGATGAAAATTTCCTCATCCAATACCTCACACCCGAAGAGTATTTCAAGTTTGTTGGAAAACTTCACGGTTACTCCGATGCTGACCTTGCGGGATTTCTGGCGAAGTTTGAAGAACTTTTTCATGGCGAGATCATCGGCAATAAAAAATTCATCGGAGACCTGTCGAAAGGAAATCTAAAGAAGGTAGGCATTGCAGCAGCATTCATCGGCAACCCTCAAGTGGTGATTCTTGATGAGCCATTCGAAAACCTCGACCCGACCTCACAGATTCGCCTGAAAGAACTTCTTAAGCGAGAGAAATCTCAACGCAACCTCACCTACCTAATCTCCAGCCACGATCTAAACCACGTCACCGAGATCTGCGAGCGAATCGTCATTCTAGAAAAAGGAAAAGTGATAAAAGACCTGAAGGGATCGGCAAACGCGTTGGTAGAGCTGGAGGAATATTTTAAAGCCTGAGGAATAGTGACGAATAACGAATGACGAATGACGAATGAAGCCGATTCGTCATTCGTCACTTGTCATTCGTCATTTTACACAACTCCCTGCGCTACCATCGCCTTCGCCACTTTCAAAAATCCCGCAATGTTCGCGCCTACCATGTAGTTTCCTGGTTTGCCGTATTCGTTGGCGGCTGCGAGGCTTGTATCGTGGATATTTTTCATGATGTGTTTGAGCTTTGCATCAACTTCTTCTGCGCTCCAGTTCGTCCCCATGTAGTTTTGCGTCATTTCAAGTCCTGACGTTGCAACACCACCCGCGTTTGATGCTTTTCCCGGTGCGTACATGACACCTGCATCGATCAGGACGTTTATTCCTTCGATGGTCGTTGGCATGTTGGCCCCTTCCGCCAGAAGTTTGATTCCGTTCTTTACAAGGTTCTTCGCGTCCTTACCACTGACTTCGTTTTGTGTGGCGCACGGAAAAGCACAGTCGGCTTTATGACTCCAGAGGGGATTCGAATCCGCGCCAGCATCAATGTCTTTGTACACTACGTTTTTAAATTTATCAGCGTACTCCTTGATACGACCGCGCTTGTTGTTCTTCAGGTCTTTCAGAAAATCCAGTTTCTCTTTTGTAAATCCTTCTTCATCATAGATGTATCCGGTGGAGTCGGAAGCTGTGACAACCTTCCCGCCCAGGTGAATGATTTTTTCGATGGAATACTGAGCAACGTTGCCGGAACCCGAGACGAGGCAAACTTTTCCTTTCAGTGAGTCATTCTTCGTTTGGAGCATGTTCTCAGCAAAGTAGATCAGCCCATAGCCCGTAGCTTCCGTCCGGATTAGACTTCCGCCCCAGCCGATACCTTTACCGGTGAGCACTCCTGTAAATTCGTTCTTAAGTTTTTTATACGCACCAAACATGTAGCCGACTTCCCTTCCCCCAACGCCAATATCTCCGGCAGGAACATCCAGTCGGTGGTTGATGTGGCGAAACAATTCACTCATAAACGCTTGGCAGAATTTCATGACTTCGTTGTCCGACTTTCCTTTTGGATCGAAATCGCTTCCTCCTTTGCCACCACCCATTGGAATTCCAGTCAATGCATTTTTGAAGACTTGTTCGAAGGCGAGGAATTTCAAAACACTTGGTGTTACCGATGGATGAAAGCGCAACCCACCTTTGTATGGGCCAATCGCGCTGTTCATCTGAACACGATAGCCACGATTCACCTGAACATTGCCTTTGTCATCCAGCCAAGTTACACGGAACGAGATCAAGCGTTCAGGCTCAAGCATCCTTTCAAGAATTTTTAATCGGGCAAACTCAGGATTTCTATCAATGACCGGAGCGATAGAAAGAATAACTTCTTCTGCCGCTTGCAGAAACTCAGGTTCGTTGGGATTGCGTGTTTTTACTGCTGCGAGTAGCTCGGAGGTGTTCATAGGGTGTCAGGTTGTTTATTCGGAACGTGAACATAGCGGAAATTATTCAATCTCCCCAAAGCGGCTCTAATCGAATAACAAATTACGAATGACGAATGACGAATGTGCGGACGAGTTGCGTCATTCGTCACTCGTCATTTGTCATTTGTCA
>DASWTM010000271.1:0-10235 GCA_036402115.1 Chryseosolibacter sp. | reverse complement strand
ATCAGCCTTCAAAGCTGATCTTTTTGTTTTTAGAAACTAAAGGGGTTCGTCCCGATAGCTATCGGGAGCGCTCGGGACCTCGAAAGAAGATCAGCCTTCAAAAAGCTGATCTTTGTTTTTAGAAGCTACAGCGGTTCGTCCCGATAGCTATCGGGACCGCTCGGGACGTCAGTTCGGGTCAACTCTTAATGAGTTGACCTTTTTATTTTTTGAGTGTTGGTGTCTGCAACTCGGAGCCGGGAGCCCGGTCACAACTTGGGGCGCAGCACTGGTTCTGAGCAATTTCGGTCCTGCGGAATTGGCGAAGGACCCTTTTGCAACAATGCACTGGCAGGGGAGCGCTTCAGCCTTTCCTACGCAAGGTTAGTCGCTGCCTGTTGTGTGCTCAGATGAGCTACGTACAGAGAATTTGGGCTAATGAAGCAAAAAATGCGCTTTCTAGCTCGAAGAAATAATTGAATTCACAATGAAAATAATAAGTGACAGCCCAAGCAAAAATGCCCACATGAGTAACTCTGCTTTTAACAGATATGCCAGTCCTCGTTTTATTGATTTTAGCATATTCGAATATACGAAATTTTACCAATTGGGTTTTTAAACGTGATAGGCAACCATGAGGGCCCTAAACTAAGTTTGCATTCGGGTTTCAAGCGGCATTATATTTTTATCACTTAGGTAATGCTCCGCAATCTTATTCGAAAAGGCGTTATCCGAGTCATGGATCATATTGCACAGTTCCTGCCAGCATGGAGATCTGCAACCGTAGTAGACGTAGTGCCACAACTTGAATGGCTGCGCGTTAAATCCCCGGTAAATGCCGGGGCCCTTCCGACTAAGTTTGCTTCACAGTTTGTACGCGCCAAAAATATTCCTGCCAGGCGAATCTTCGAACTTCGTAACGTGTGCGTAACGGCAGAAGGTGTGACCTTTCGCAACCTACGCATTTTCATCCCGAGTCTTCCATGGAGTAACGATCTTATACGCTATCAAACCGGTGAATTTCTGGCGACACAATGGAAACAAACGGTACGCACGATTGACGAACAACCACTGATATTAGCGTACGATCATTGGGCATTGTCCAATTATTATCACTGGATGATTGAGTCACTTCCCAGGCTTGTACTTGCGGAATCACTTTACAAGGATTGCAAAATACTTCTCCCAGACGATGTTCATGAATACGTCATCAGCAGCGTTGAATTATTGGGTTTGAAAAACGTTGAGCGAATTGGCACCGGTGAAATCATCCGCGTTCCCCGTCTCATCATGCCGGAGATCATTTATTACAATGGAGTTGAAAACGAAGATCACCCTCCGCAACAGACTAACGTTGTCGTATCCCATCCGCTGGCACACGAAGAATTGATTTTGCCTGTTCGCAGGAAATTGCTGAGCACATTTAAACCCGCGCATCCTTTTCGGAGACTATATGTCTCGCGGTCGCGGTCGAGGATGCGTAGGCTGGTGAATGAACAGGACATAATTCCCGCTCTAAAAGCATCGGGTTTTGAGATTGTGCATTTCGAAGGAATGTCATTACTCGAACAAATCCGTTTGATGCAGGAGACATGTATACTTGCAGGAGTGCATGGCTCAAACATGGTGAACATCCTTTTCCTTCCGGCCACCGCGAAGGTGATCGAACTCATGAACGAACGTCAGGTGAATGATGCTTTCTACCTCCTAGCCTCTACAATTGGAATTGATTACTACTCCGTTCCCTGCCGCATGGATGATGAGGCACTTAAAAATTCTTCTGATAGTGTATTGATCAACGATGCGGATCTCGTGGTCGATAAGGATTGTTTTCACAAGGTTTTGAACGAAGCTTCAATAGCCAATACGCAGTCATCACCCGTCATTGCGATCCATGAGTAACCGGTTCCTTTTAAAAATTGTTTTGAAATTGGCTTCATGAGTGGATTAGCGTGCACAGTTTGTTGGTGTATCTTCGCCAGTCCTCACGCACAACAGCACCAAAGGCAGCTAGGGTTTTGAATGAAGCTTTAATGCCCATTGCGCAGTCATCACCGGTCACAGGGATGGAAGCGTAACGGATTCCGTTTAGAGACGGATTCGAAATTGACGTGATAGCTAGGATTAGAGTGCGCAATTTTGTTGGTGAGCTTTGCCAGTCCTCACGCACAACACCAACAAAGGCAGGTTCCTAATGACTAATGACTAGTGACTAATGACTAAAAAGGAGCAGGGTGCACGCCATCCACGCACACACCTGCTTACCCAAACCTACGCTGATAAGAGAGAGCGTTTCTACGTACGTTGATGCAGCTGATTCAACTCGAAATTTTTCTGAATCATCTCGGCTGCGTTTTTTGCCTGAAATTTTTTCAAGAGCCGTTTGCGATGCGATTCCACGGTGTGGAAGCTAAGATTTAAGCGGTCTGCGATTTCTTTTGTAGTAAGTCCGCTAGAGACCAACGACAAGACTAATCTTTCACGATTTGTAGGGGAAGTCATGGTATGAGGTTTAAAAGTCTGCACTTCATGTAAGGAACAGCAGTAGGTAACCCGCAGGTATCAGAAAATATTTTACATAAAAAAAACCTTCCGCTTCGTATCGGAAGGTTTTCTGCGTTTGGCTGGCATACGCATTAGTTTTGTCTGGCGAGTACGCCTTCTGGTGACTTGGGTTGATCAGACAGTTTTTTCTTGGACTTTACAATCACAGTACCGTTCGACTGAACCGCGATCATAAAGCGGATTTTATGATTCTGGAGAGGAATGTAATACTCGGTAATGTTATCTGTAAGCATTTCGTAGATGGTGCCCGTAGCGATTGCTCCGTATTTGTTTTCAAACAACTGCTTTTTAAAACGCAGTCCATTCTGCACAACTACGGGTAGCTCATGGATCGTAAGCCTTCTGCCAGAGCTCACTAGTTTGCCCTGGTGATCGAAATACGCTAACCAGGCTTTTCCCATATAACCGAATTGAGCAAGGGAGATTTTCTTTGGACAAGGCGTCCAGCGAATGTTGGTGGCACCGGCAAAGTTCTTTTCAAAACTTGCAGTTATAGATGCATTGATGTCCTGTGCGTAAGCACTTGCGAGCGAGAGTATGAATAATACTGCTCCGATAATGATCTTGTTTTTCATGTGTTTTGATTTTTTGAGTTGTGCCCCTTTATGTGCAGGTTCATCGGACGTAACTTCCCAGAATTCAGGGAAAAAGCTATCTTTAGTTAAGAATTCAGGCTCTATATTATATTGTCTCTTCCAGGGGTTACTTCTTCGACTCTTTTACATAAAGGCCAATTCACATTATGACCGACAATCAGATCATCGAACAAATCAGAAGAGGCGGCCAGACCGAGCTCGGCTTTGTGTATGAACTGTATCGTACGGAATTCCTGCAGTGGATCATGCGTGAATATCAATGCTCTCTTGATGATGGCAAGGATATCTACCAGGTAACGATTCTTATTTTCCAGGATAATGTGAAGTCAGGTAAGCTTGAGCACTTGTTGAGTAGCATCAAGACTTATTTGTTTGGAATTGGAAAGAATCTTGTAAAAGAAAATATGAGGAAAGCCAAACGCCACACTCCGATCAACCAGGAAAAATGGTTGAAGGAGTATCTGATTGACGATCCCGAGACTAGCCCAATCGAGGAAGATGTATTCAGCACCGCAAAAAAGGCCCTTGAAAAATTAGGGCAGCCCTGTCAGAAATTGATTGAACTCTTTTATTACGAGAAGAAAAGTATGGAAGAGATCAGTTCGATTCTGAATTACAAAAATGCAGAAACCGCCAAGAACCAAAAGTGCAAATGCATGGCGCGGCTGCGGAAAATTTTCGAACAGGAAATGACGAATACAACCATCACCACAACGACTACACTATGAACGATTCTACACAACATATAGAACTTGTTGAACGATATTTTGATAATGAAATGACGAACGAGGAAAAAGTATTGTTCATGCAACAGCT
Organism: Chryseosolibacter sp.; assembly: GCA_036402115.1. Taxonomy (GTDB): domain Bacteria; phylum Bacteroidota; class Bacteroidia; order Cytophagales; family Cyclobacteriaceae; genus Chryseosolibacter. Next base: position 6,279 of record DASWTM010000271.1, on the reverse strand, counting down.
CGATACCGACAAAGCGCTAAGGCATTTGTATGATCGCGAAAAGCTGCTCATCAATACCGTACGATTTGGAGCTGCGAAAAATCATCTCGCATTTTTTAAAGAACTTGAAAAAGCGTTGCCCGATGTTACAGTAGAAAAGAAAGAATCGGCCACCAGGATGTATTATGCAGCTGCGGCAACCGTTCTGCTACTCGTGGTTGCCGGGATTTACATTTTCGGGAACAAAGAAGCTACACCGGATGAATTGTATGCCGAGTATTTTGCTCCTTATCCGAATGTTTTTGAGCCAACGGTCCGTGGTAGCGAAGAGGCCACCAAACGCGCCTTCGCTTTTCAGAAATATGAAGAAGGAGAGTACGCGCAGGCTGCTGCCTTATTTGAAGAAATCACATCCGAGAAGAAAGAACCCGCAATTTTACTTCTTCTGGGAAATGCGAATCTCGCTCTCGGTAAAACCGATGCTGCTAAAAATAATTTCAACGATCTTATTCGAATGGCTGATGCGAACGCAGCTGCAGCACGATGGTATCTCAGCTTGTGTTATCTGAGAGATGGCCAATTGGAGCAGGCAAAAGACACACTCGAGGTGGTCGCAAAAGGTGACAATGCATATTCGGAAAGAGCACAGCAACTGATCAATGCGTTAGCGAAATAGGTTTCGCACTTCTTCGCCTCTTTACAATAAACACTGATGACGCGAGCAAAAGGCAAATGCCCAGGACGGCAAGCGCCAAAATCTCACGTGGCGAAAAATAATTGAACGAAAGCGGATCTGTTTTGCCGTTGACGATGAAACCTGCCCAGAAGAACGGTTGCGACATTTCAGGATGTTCCTTGATAAACTGCAGTTTCGCAAGTTGCAACGCTTCGTCTTTCAGGTGACCTTCTTTCAGGAATTGATAAAATTTTGTCATGAGAATGCTGGCGGATTGGTCGGGTACTTTCCAGAGGCTGATGACGGTTGAGGGCACACCTGCATACATAAACGCGCGTGACAAACTCATCATCCCTTCACCGCGTTGCAATTTCCCAAGTCCGGTTTCACAGGCGCTGAGTACAGCGATTTCTGCGTTCAGCTGCATGCTGTATAATTCATTTGCGGTGATGTCAGCGTGAGTGTTATCGTCACCAGTTCGGGTGAATACCAGACGTGAAAACATTGGTTTTTCATCGTTGATCAGTGAGTGCAAAGCCAGGTGAATGATTTTAAAGTTCGCGGCCTGTTTTCTGAAATCATCAGCGGTAGCTGCTCCGAAACGTGTTGACCGAAAGCCAAAGATATTTTCAATCGAGCTGACTTCGCGCGCAGCCCCGGCAAGTTGTGGCAGGTGAGGTTGATTGGAATAATCCGCATTGAATGCTGCGAAGAAATTCCCTGTCGGTGTCATTTGTTTTTGCTCCCGTAACAGTGCTGCCGATGACGCATAACTGATAGAGACTAAACTAACCAGGGGGCTACCTGAGTCGGAAAGCATTTCAAGTGGCAGATAGTTTAGTACATCATGCGGGACGACAATGATTCGCTTGGACGATTTAAGATGTTTTTTCCACGGGGCTACCACTTTCCTGAATACTGCCGTACAGATTGAATTCCATTTGGTATGGTATGTTGGATCCATAAGATTGCCAGGTCGCGCCAGCATATTCCTCAACGTCTCAACCTGACTTCGAAGCGAATCGATTGCTGTGGCGTGAAGTTCAGCCGTTGTTGGCGTAACAGCCATTGTATAAAGCGTGGAATCACTGAAAAAATATTCGACAAGGAGTTCCCCAGGCTGCAGCATGCCTTGTGCTTCAGAGAGAGTAAGTTGTTTATTTTCAATCCGGAGTTTATAATAGTTCGGTGCGGACACTTTGATGTCGTTGAGCAACGCTGCGTATGCTCTCTTAATGTCTCCGAGGTGCTGACGATGGGTGCTGGTTTCTTCTTTTTTGGATTCGGCAGTGTATAGCTGTTGTTCCGCTGCGGACAGCTCCACTTTCAATTCTCTTTCCCGGTCAATCAACTCGGATGGAATTCCTCCGAAACTTTTTACAAGCTTGATGTGATCCATCAGTACTGCGCTTTTGCTTTTGTCCATAAGTTCGAAGCATTCTGCGAGGTAGCGTTGGTCATTCGTTTCCCGATAAAGTTCAGTGGCAATGTGAAGGCCTGTCTGGTATACTTTCACGGCATCTTCTCCAAGCACAACTTTGTCTTTCTCGAGACTGAATTCGTTTCGTGTGCTGTCGAGGAGTTGGAGAGCCATATGGTTGGCGGATCGTGCTGCCATGATAAGCTTTATGTCCCGCTTTCGATGATAATAGGAGTTAAGAATACCTGCCTTGTGATTTAAGGTCATGACCATTTCCTTTGGTATGCTGATCAGGCTTGTGGTCGGATTTTGAGTGAAGTCAGTAACATCGACATCCCTGGACGGGGAAAGGCTATTAAGCGACTTTTGAATGAAAATTAAAGATTGATCGTAGTCATGGTGCTCTTGATAGAAAGATGCGATGGCGCGATAAGTCTTTGCGGTCAGATGATGTTTTTCACCTCGTGACTGAATTATTTGTCGCAGCGATTTGGTGAAGAAACTAAGGGCGGTTGCATGTTTTTTCTCAGCGAGTGCGATTTTAGCAAGACCTTCATTAATACGAGCCGCGAAAATCACGTTGCTCGCAGCAAACGGTGCCGCTTCATTGAAAAAGTATTTCGCGCTATCAATTTTTCCTTGTGTCTGGTAAAAATCTCCGAGGGAATGATAGAGAACGAGCGCGTGTGTTGGAATAGTGGGATCAACCGATAAAGTCAAGCAACTGTCGAGATTTGTTTTTGCCCGGAGCAAGAATGTTCGGGCGTTTTGTCTGTCTCCCATTTTCGCATAAGCTTGTCCGATGTTCCGATATAGTAAGACATAGTTTGGATAGGACCTATTTGCCCAATAGCAGTCAAAGTGAGGAATGCTTGCTAAATAACTATCGATACAGGATTCGAACTCTCCCTGAAGATAATATAATGACGCTTTCAATTGAATAATCTGGTAGAGGCTTAGGCAAGTGGGTTGACTTTCTTTTTGCTTAATCCAATAGTCTTGAGCATTATCAAGGTTAACCAAGGCTCCCGAGTAGTTTCCGATAATGGAATAATAGTTCGCTTCAACCAGTCGGGTTTGCATCAGTACGCTATCGGATTTGCTTTGCAGGGCTTCTTTGTGTTTGCCAATAAAAGAATAGGAATCATTAAGATACCTTCTTGCAGAGGTGATCTTGTTGTTTAACACAGCTGACCAAGCCCGCTGATGAAGAAGGCCAATCCATACGCTTGGATAACTTTCAATGCCGAGTTCAGTTATCATTTTCGCTGCGGCATCATACAGTGAATCGGCTGCATCGGGCTTCTGTAGCCGAACAGTTTCTGCTTTTGCAATTAATGAATTGATCTCAGTAAGTAGTTGCTTCTGACCGCTAGCGGGTGGGGAGATAGTTAGAAAGAATAAAACCAACCCTACGGCTAAACGCAGGGCTGATTTTATTTGTATCCGGAGAAATTTGTCAGATATCATTCAAGTTTATACAATTTTCCGTCTCTAAGCTCCATCTTGATCTGATAGGTCCGTGTTCCTATATCTGCAAAATTTCCTTCTATTATCAGTGTGAATTTACGGTCACCCGTATTTTCGAGCTGATATGCTTCCCAGCCGGCATCTACTACACCGGTTATTGGTTCTTTTGTTAATCCTTCTGCGGGCTGTTCTGGTTGGACAGTTTTCACCGTGTCAACTTCCGATGTGGTGGTAAAGAAGATGTCGGCATCAAATCGTGAGGCCGGACATGCACACCCACCACTGCCGCCCGGACAAGGACAAATCTCAACAACTCGTCCGTTTATTGCGGCTGCAGCGAGGGTAACATTTATTGGAAAGGCGGAAGCCATTTGAATTTTAGGCTTGCCATGCTCAGGCAAATAAGAGTGTTTACTGGTATCGCCCTTGTGTTTCAGATAGAGTGCGAGCCGAGAACTGTCGTCTATCGATAGCTTGCGGAGAGCCTCTCGTTGCTGTTCATTGATTGATGTATCCTTGCGCAAAGCTTCGTACACCAATTTTGACATTACAATGTGCGAATCTTTGAGGCAATCTTTCTCACATGACGCGAGGAACAATGCAAATAGCAAAAGCAAACTGGAAAGCAGGATGTTTTTTTTCATAGAGATAGGGGGTTAGGAGAGCCACCGAATTTACATAAAAGATAAATAAAATGATACTCCGGTACAGGTTTTTCACTATCCCTGATTAAAGCGAATTAGTAACGTCTAGGGCTTGTCTTTTCACTGAAAACAAACAGTTGTGGTCGGCTTGGGGCTATAAGTTGTAGTTGTAGCAGTAAAAATCTGGCGCATCGTCCCTGACACAGGAGGCGATGCCTGACGTGCATGCTTGTCCAAATATCGAGCAACTAAAAATTCAAGAAACGCAGAGATACTAGCATCGACAGTAACCATCACCCATTACCCATTACCCATCACCCATCACCTATTACCCATCCCACTAGCATTCAAGACCATTAGCTCACACCCCAACACACTGTCCTCTCCATACTTCAGTCACGCTTCGATCAGATCCTTCAAAATCCCTACCACCTAGTGCCTAATCCCTAATTACTAATCCCTTTGTCTAATTACTAATTACTAATGCCTAATGACTAATGACTCATGACTATCTCATTCATCCCGTAAACTCTCCACCGGATTTACCATTGCTGCCTTCAACGCGCGGAAGCCTGTGGTAAGAAGCACAATCATGCCGGCAAGCGCAGTGGCTACGATGAACGGCATGGCTCCAATGGACGTGCGATAGACGAAGCCTTCGATCCAGCCATCAAGCAGATAGTAGGAGAGTGGCCAGGCGATCAAGCTTGCGATCAAAAGAAGAATCAAAAATTCCTTGATAAGCATGAACGAAACATTGCCGGCTGATGCGCCCAGCACTTTTCGAATGCCAATTTCTTTTGATTTACGCTCGGCTGTGAAGGAGATCAATCCGAAGGTACCGAGGCATGCAATGATGATGGCGAGAACAGTAAACAAGGTGAATACTTCAGTGAACTTCTTTTCGGCCACGTATTGGACTTCAATGTCATCGTTGACGAACGTGTAGGTGAAGTCGCGATTCGAGACGAATTTCTGATATGTATTTTTTACCTGAGCCAAAGTGCCAGCAACATCTTGCGATTCAATCCGAATGTAGCTGAACGCAAGCTGGCGCGGATTGAGAATGAAAATGATTGGCGCAATTTCACGATGCAATGATTCGAAATGAAAATCCTTAACGATGCCTACGATGTTAAAACGTCTGCCGTTCAACTCGAGCCATTTCCCGATCGGATCTTTCCATCCGAGTTGTTCTACTGCAGACTCATTTAATATCAACGATGCTGAATCAACCGGCATATTGATAGAGAAATTTCGTCCATCGATGATGCTAGCCTGAATTGTTGTCAGAAATTCATAATCGATACGAATAATTTTCATTGACTTGCCTTCCGAGTCTGCTTGCGGAACATCCTCAGCTTTATACGCAGTGCTGTTTCCAATCCAGCCTGGCATCCGCATGTTGGAGTGGCCAACCCGTTGGACCGATGGAATCTTTGCGAGTTCCGTTGTGAATGCACCGATTTGCTGACGGTCCATAGTCTGCAACGGGACGGTGATCAACATGTCTTTATTAATGCCGAGGGATTTATTTTTCATGAAGTCCCATTGCTGGAAGACGATAGCGGATGCCGCAATTAGTCCAATCGAAATTGCAAACTGAACCACAACCAGTCCTTTGCGCATTACAAATCCCGATTTCCCTGCATTGTTCGATTTCATGCTATTCAACGGACGGAAAGATGAAAGCATGAAGGCTGGATACAGACCTGCGATGAGACCGATGATGATGAGTGAAGCGAACAGCGTTAAAAGGACTTTTGGACTAAATATCACCGATGCTGCGATTTGTTTTCCAGCAAATTGATTGAACTCCGGAAGGAGAACGGTTGCAAACGCTAGTGCAAGTATGATCGCAACACCCGTCATGATAAACGACTCGGTCAGGAATTGATTCAGCAGGTCGAAGCGTTTTGCACCCAGTACCTTCCGCATGCCCACTTCTTTAGCTCTCCGCAACGAACGTGCTGTGGTGAGGTTCATGTAATTGACGCAGGCAATCACGAGTATGAATATAGCAATGACGGAAAACGTATAGACACGGAACATGCTTCCATTGGGTTCAAATTCAAGTCCGAGGTTAGACT
>DASWTM010000270.1:0-6151 GCA_036402115.1 Chryseosolibacter sp. | reverse complement strand
GGTGAAGCGAAATAATGCCGAGACGTTCAACGGCAATCGCTACTCCAATAAAATTTCTCGTGATCAGTTTCATCGAGTTGATTCGTTGTTGACGGATTCCGTTTCCCTTGCGCGCGTGACCATCATGAACGACCTGGTGGCAAAAGCAGGCAACGCGGTTGTGTCATGTGAACGGATTTATGCTGCAGATGCTCGAATCACCGCTATTCTTTCCTTCAACGTACTAGATGGTTCAGCAGAAGATTTCGGAAGGGGTGGACAACGCGCATTGATTGCTGAATCGCAGGCTGAAAAACTCTTCGGCTCCATCCAGGTGAGCGGAAAGGATGTGTGGATCATTTCTCCTAATGACGATTCCGTTGCGGTTACTGTAGCAGCAGTGTTTAAGGATTTCCCATCCAACAGTCATGAGTCGTTGGGGTTCTTTATAAGTTTTCACGATGAGAGCGTGCGCTCACTGGGATTCAACCATGAAGAGACGGCCTTATATGGTCGGACTCATGCGCTATCCATCGGAGCCCTCGAGCAACGATTGAAAACAAACGATGATCGGTTTTCCTACACGCTCCAGCCTTTGACAGAAATCTATTTTGGAACGAGAGTCGTTGGTGAGGAGTCGGTTCACGGAGATGAGTACAGTGTATTAATTCTTACCTGCGTTACCGCACTACTGCTCGTGCTTGCACTTTCGAACTATGTCATTTTAACGACACTCTCATTGCCGTACCGTGCGAAGGAGCTCGCTATAAAGAAACTCGCTGGAACAAGTCATTGGCACCTGGTTCGGAATTTCCTGGGCGAGTCATTACTGATTGTCTCGGTGTCATTTGTCGTTGGGTTGGTGTTGCTCATCGCCACTGCTGAGTTTACCAGGCCGTTACTGGAAATTGATGTAAGGCAATTGGTTATTGGGTGGAATGCAAAATTTGTTTTGATCTGCATTTCGACAGTGGTTGTGATTACACTTGCTCCTTTGTTGCTGATGCCGAAGTTTGTCGGTGCTTCGCCAACGGGGTTGCTGGGGTCAGCGCGAATTTCTTTTCCGCGCATCAAGCGAGTGCTTACCATTGTGCAGCTAGGCGTGAGCATGCTGGTGCTGGTGTTCTCGATGGTGATGAAACGCCAGATCAACTACTCTCTTGTGAAAGAGCCTGGACGCAACCACGACCAGATTGTATACCTTGATTTCCCCGCGGACCTCACGCAGGAAGGGCTTGGGCGGCTGCGCGAGGGTTGGAGAAGTTTTCATCCCAACATCATTGATGTGCTGGCTACCTCTCATCTTCCACATTCGATCACCAGCAAAGAGATCAACTCACCTTTCTACACTGTGTCGGTAGACAGGATGTTCACCACTTTCTTTGATCTCAACATGGTACGTGGAAACTGGTTTGGTCCGAATTCTACTAGGAACAGTATTATCGTCAACGAACGCGGATCACGTGAAGTGGGTGAGCCCCAATCCGTACTCGGAGTTGTCGATGACATCAGCGCGCAATTCAATCAACCGCAGAAGCCCCTGAAGTTCCAGATTGCCGACACGAAGGAATACAATTACCTCTTCATACGCATTCTCGAAGTTGACATCAGGCGCACGGTGAATTTCCTCTCGGAGACTTTCGGCCATACCAAGATCCATTTTCTCAATCCGCGGTTTGAACGCTGGCTGCAGTACCAGGGCCGGCTGAATCGTGTTTCTAACTTGCTCGCGATCATAGGAACAGTGTTGTCGTGCCTGGCGATCTATGGATTGAGCCTCAGTCTCGTACAAGAGAAAACGAAACAGCTCGCGGTGCACAAGATCTACGGGGCAAACGTTATCAACATCACCCTTATGCTCGCGAAACATTTCGGCAAAGAAGTGCTGGTAGCGGTAGCGTTGTTCGGCCCCGTGGCGTATATGCTGGTGACCGAACTCCTTCGCCACTTCGCTTATGCGACTTCGTTTCGCTGGTACGATGCAGTCATTCCCGTGGCATTCAGTGTGGGGATGGTTGTAGGGTTAAGTTTGGTGCAGTCGTTGGGGTTGAATATGAGAAGTCTGGTACTTGCGCTGAAGCGCTGAAGTAGGATTTTTTTTTAAAAATTTGCCGAATAGTTTCAGAAAACTAGGAGCGGCATTAGCCACGAGCAAGTAAACCGTTGTAAAGTTGATGGTTCTCACTATCAAAGCAAACGAAATAGAGATTGGTGACTGAAGTGCCCGGCAGGGTTTTCATCACGGTGGTTATCGCAATTTGCGCAGCACGGTCTTTCGGAAAATGGTAGACGCCTGTACTGATGTTGGGAAATGCAATAGATGTAACGTTGTGCTTCGCTGCGAGTTGCAGTGAACTACGATAAGCTGATGCGAGGAGTTCGTCTTCGTTGTGCTGACCACCGTGCCAGACCGTTTGTTAAGAACCCACATAGAACTAAGAGCATTGAGGTATGCATAGAAGCCTCCCAAGGCAATAACTACTATAACGCCAAACACTATTAACATTTGTTTTGCTTTCATTGGCTAAAAATTTTGCTTCATGTTGCAGGCAACGTTTAACTACACCGTGTTGCCGGAATGGAGCGCAAGATGTATCGTGAGGAATCGAAGGGGGAATGTTAGCGCCACCTTGCGGATCTGTTCCACGAGGCAAAACGAATTAAAAAAAGATTATACTTTTTGTTTACAGTAAATCTGGCAATGACCTAATGTAGGCGTATTGCTAACTATCCTGCCTTCACTTTGCTGATTTAAATCGTTAGCGAATTATGTATCCATGTCGCCAATAGGAAAAGAACAATCCCAAACATTGCAATCGCCCCAGCGCCAGCGATCAAATTTAATAAAAATACTCGTCCAGCCCCGCTATATTTTCCTGCGTACCTTTTCTCTTTTATTTTTTCAATTTTCTTTCTATCGCGATGCCAAATTGAAAGACAGGCCCAGCCGATTGCTGAAAAAACAAATTCAATAATTATGAAACCAATAATTTCCATTTTTAGGGGAGTATATCCCGGTTTATGTAGTTATGCGCTGTCGTTGGTAGATGCCAAACGCCAGGCGGTTCGCCCACCAACCATCGCAGAGGATTGGCGTAGGACGGAAGAATGAAAACGGTAAAAATTAAGTCATACAATTCATGGTCTAATCGGCCCTTGTAATATGCTGCTAATGTTTTGCGTTATCTAGTTGCGGGAATTGGAGTGTTTGTTAAACGTGAAGCATGACAAACATTACCTGTCCCAATTTGTCCCACGTTATGAGACTAGCTTTAGAAACGACCTTAAAAATTGACCAACACCCCGAAGTGCACGGTGTTGGCCGCAGATTTACAGTCTTTTTAAATAATTTGAACTCATCCAACCTTTAAGTTTTGTTGGCTTTTCTTCTATGTCGTAAAAAAAGGATTTTGTTGGTTTATGTTTCGGATCAATCTCAACAAACCACCAAATGCGACCCGTGCTGTCTTTCCTTTCCGCATAGGCTTGTCCCCTGGCTCCTTTTTTGAATTCTGCGATTATATTATCCTCTTGCATGTCTTCCGCAAAAACTTGGTCAACCGTGTCAATTTTTGGAGTCAGTCTTAAGTAATATTTGTCATTTAGTACTTCAAAATTGATCGGTCTGTCAAATTTGTCTTTAGGTTCTTCAGTTGGATACAACAAAGCTGTCCTGTTTGTTATTCGATATTTAAAGTCGTCCTTGTTAACTTCGAAAGAATAGTCCTCGTCAAACTCGATATATGCTGCACAACATCCTGGGTCGTGAATTAGAATTCTTGATAATTTTTTGTCAGTAAATTCTATTGTTACTATTTGTTGGTACGCTTCAAACACCTCTTGATACTTTCCATTGGTGTTACTGTAAATCCTTACACAAACTGGTTCTCCACCACTCCATCCCGTAAATATCAAGTCAAGGTCAGTGTCATTGTCCAGGTCGATGAAATGAAACCCATCGGAAACTTCTTGTTGCCAACCGTTATAAGTTGCCAAATATTTGAAAGTGGGCTCTAACTCATTGATAAGTTTTAATTTCTCGTCCTTTGTAATTGTCTCAAGTTTAATTAAGTCTACAGTTGAGGATTCTTTTTGGTCACCGCAACCTAAAACCCCTATTGTTAATATGAGGAATACTCTTTTCATAAAATTGCGCCCAACTCGTGTATATAAGTTACGTAAGATACATATTCCCCCGCCTTGTGCACTGTCGTTGTTGATGGCAAGCGCCAGGCGGTCTTTTCCATTCGTATTTGGCTTTTAGTCTTTTTAGAATTGGCCACAACGTTCGTGCGCGAGGCGTGGCGGGAATAAGACGCTAAGAAATGCAGCAAGGCGGAATTTTAAGGCCAACGTGGTCGTCAGTGTCTGACCGACACGAACTAATATTTTTGAAAACTAAACTACAAATTAACACGAAACCCCGTCCTGATTTGCGAACTTCTTGTGGTAGTTTTCTTGTCTCTATCTCATTCTTGTTTTTTGGAATCTATCGATGTCCAGGTTAAGACTATTCAAAATGCCCACCACTCTTGTCAGCCAGTTGTTTTTTACACTATCAGTTTCATCCTCGAATATCATAAATGTAATGATCATTAAGATTTCTTTCTTATATATGTACCAATAGTAAAAAATCATATTTGAGTCGTTATATTTTCGAGAGAAGTGATAGGCGTTGCAATTTGATAGCGACACGGTTTCGACCTCAACACTAGCATTCTCTTCGGTATTAATAATATTTAACACGACCTCCTTTTCATTCATTTCCTTTGGTGGTTTTACATGCCATGTGAGCGAGAGTTGTAGTCCTCCTTTCAAATTGTCCTTCCGATTATGAAAGCTGTAGAATGAGTTTCCCTTCCTTGAATACTCCCAGTTCTCGTCAAAAGTCAATTGGAATAAGTTGTCCCTTGAATTAAAAGGGCAAGTCACCTTGGTGAAGATTAATCGGTAGTAAAGGTCATATGCTTTATTTAGAAGTCCCATGCTTTTTGAAAGTCACTTACAACGGTTCCCATATAAAGACTGTCGGCACCAGATTATAATTAATAAATAAATTCTGTCGGTATGATTTATATGCATTGTTATAGCCAGTGCTTCTTTATCTCCAGTCCCTTAGTTTAACAGTCAGACTTGGTCTGCCGTGTTTCCTCTCATACTCTTCTCTATTGTCTAAATGAGCGGAAATGCTGTCCCATTGACTAACCATGTAACAGTGATCTTTTGAGTTGTAAGTCTTGTTAACTGAAAGTCGTCCAACTATCTCAAAATGTGCCGTTGCCTTTTTAAAGAACTGAACGTAGCACCACGTTATAAACTCTCGTTCTCGGTATTTTCCCGGCAATCCCTCTTGCCTTTCTGTCAAAATGAACGCTGCCTCAAAGTCTTGTATTGTTGGCATTCCCGGTTGATCAATTGTCGTCACTGCTAGCATGCTCATTCCCAGTTCACTATTCTTCTCTGCTTCCAAAACTAAGGCAGCACCGTAATTCCCATTCTTTAATTTAAAGACCAGGCAATCACCTTTTTCGAAGATTGGCTGCCTTAATACTATCTTTTTCCTTTTCTTAATTTTTGAATTTGGGCTTGAAATCCTGGTAAGAAATTCATTCAACAATTTTTCCCTCTTCTTCAGATCGGCAGACGATCCATTCAATTCCTCCCACAATTTCAAATCATGACCACCTTCAATTATTGATTTTACTTTTTTGTAAATAGCCTCGTCCAGTGCTCCGCATTCCCATTGTGCTTTTGCTAACGCAAACCAAAAACTATTTTTGTCTTCATAGTCATTTTGAAGCCCCTTGTTGTCGGCTATTATTTGCTTCGTGATTACCGGAACATCTAGTCCCTTATTATACAATTCAAAAAACTCTTGATAGATGTCCTCAAACGTGTCGTTCGATGACAGTCCTGGTCCCCATGTCCCCATGTTGTAAGTCTAATCTGTCCAAAAAAGCATTACAATATAATCTGAGTGAGTTGTGTATCCAAACTATCGCGTGTCACAAAAGAACGAAGCACGCCACCCGCGTGAGGGATTTCTATCGCTAAGTCAAGAGATCGCTAAAGAATAATCTTTGGCAAAGGGCTGATTTCTTCGAACCACTGATAGGACCATACCGATGAGTTTGTTTCGGATTGCGTTGATCACAGACATTTTATGCTTCCC
>DASWTM010000269.1:0-9164 GCA_036402115.1 Chryseosolibacter sp. | reverse complement strand
CCGCACACGGGAAGATTTTCAAGACGGATTGTCCCGTTATGCGATTCAACAAACCCTTTCACAATTGACAACCCCAGGCCCGTACCGCCTTTCGATCCTTGTGGCTGATAAAATTTCGTGAATACATTCTCAAATTCCTCTTCGGGAAATCCGCGACCATTGTCAGCGACCTTTAGAATTAGTTTTTCCTCATGGTATAAAGCCTGAACGGTAATAGTTGTGTTTTCGGGAGTGTGGATGACAGCATTATAAATAAGATTGTACAGAACCTGTTCCATAATGCCGAAGTCAAGTTTAAACAATGGCAGATTTTCCTGAAGATCAATTGACGTCCGGAACTTTTCCAATTGCGGCTCCAGGTGATGAATAACCTTGTGGACCAGCTCACTGATATCAACCCAATCTTTCTTGATCTGAAATACTCCAGACTCAAGCCTGGACATACTCAGAAGATTCTCGACCTGTTGATTCAGCCTCAGTGCGGCAATTGACATTTCAGACAACAATTCTTTGCGCGTAGATTCATTTAAAGTTGTTGTCTGTGACATGAGGTTATCGGTGGCTCCGATTATAGTTGTTATTGGAGTCCTTAACTCATGAGATAACGAATTGAATAATGTATTATAGAACTTTACTTCTCTTGCTCTCTCACTTTTCTCACGAACCTCTTTTTCCATTTGTCGGATTTTAAAAGTGAGAACTGCGTTAACAAGCGCAATCACGAAATACATCGCAAGCAGTACGCGATCTTCAGTTTCACCGATTGTCAAGGTGTGACGTGGTGGGATAAAAAAGAAATCCCAAGTCAACGCAGATAGTGTTGCAGCGAGCAAAACGGGCAGTATATCGAGAAACATCGCAAGGCAAGAAACTGCAACAAGTAAAATAAGGGCCACATTTCGATAGTCGATAAACTTGTCTAGAACAGCGCTTATCAGCAACGTTCCAGCGATCGTTAAAATGCTAATTGCGTACTGCCTTTTTTTAGGTGGTTTATTGAACAAGAATCCTTTCACAATGCTGTGTTTTGCGACACAAATGTAGGTTCAAAGGTCATAAAGAGCCTGTAAAAATGATCACTGAACGTATAAAGATTTTATAAAGATTGCAGTGTAAGCCGGCCATTCGCTACTCAGAGGAACATGCTATTGTGTAAAATTGCAATGATATGAGATGGACCTTATTAACATCAATTTGTCTGGCAGCTGCGCTTGGCGCACGAGGGCAAATCACAAACACGGCTACGATGGATTCTGCGGACTATAAAGTAAGCGGCAAAGTGACGATTGAAGGCTACGTGGACACCTATTACTCGTATAATTTCAACAACCCGGCAAATGGAGATCAGCCATACCTAGTTTCAATGTCGCGTCATAACGAATTTAATATCAACCTCGCATTTGTTGATCTAAAGTATTCTTCATCGAGAGTGCGGGCGCGAGTTGTTCCTGGTTTCGGCACCTACGTCAACGCAAACTACGGTAATGAAGCGGGTTCACTAAAAAATCTCATAGAGGCAAATGCAGGCGTCAATCTCTCAAAGCGAAAAGGGATATGGTTGGACATTGGAGTACTTGGGTCGCCATACACGAATGAAAGCGCTATTTCAAAAGATCACCTGGTATACACAAGATCGCTCGCGGCTGAAAATGTACCATACTATCTTTCCGGATTAAAACTCACCGTTCCGCTCACCAAGAATGCAAATACGTATTTCTACCTTATTAACGGGTGGCAGCAAATCCGCGATCAGAACACCAACAAGTCATTTGGGTCTCAAGTCGAATATAGACCGAATAACAACATGCTTATAAACTGGAACAATTACATAGGGAACGAAAGCACTGCTATCGACTCGGTTAAGGGTTTGCGTTACTTCACTGACTTTTATCTGCTTTACGTTATAAAAAGAATTTCAATAGCAAGTTGCGTGTACTATGGTCTTCAGGAAAATGTGAACAACACTTATAAATGGTGGCAGGCAAATTTGATTTCGCGGTATGACTTCACTTCTACTCTATCAGCGTCCCTGCGAATCGAGTATTTTTCAGACGCGAATGGAGTACTTATTGTACCCATCACAGGAGTTGAAGGTTTCAATGTATGGGGAGCGTCAGCCGGGATCAACTTGAAAATTGATGATAACTTTTTATTCCGAACTGAGGCAAGACAATTCTGGTCGGATGATCGGCTTTACATCGACAACGGAAATCCAAGCTCTGCAAGTCTCACATTGACGGCCAGCTTCTGCGCGTGGTTTTGATTTTTTGGGCTAACGATCTTCCTTTTTGGTTTTGGAATACAGATAGCCATATCGTTGTAAGTCTGGACAACTTGACGATGCTGCGATTATTAAAGAAATCGTCCGGGGAAGAGTAGATGATGAGCGCTAGGCTGCATTTCATCGATCATATCTACCACTCACAAAAAAAAATAGTCAGAAAGTGTTGTAACTATCTGACTATCAATTATTTACAAGTGATCCCGCTGGGATTCGAACCCAGGACCCTTACATTAAAAGTGTAATGCTCTACCAACTGAGCTACGAGATCTAACCTTTCTTACTTTCCTAAGACCTTTGGTGCGGTTTTAGGCTTCCAACTACTGAAATTTCTCTAAATTCGAGCCTTTTCCGTAATTGAAGGGCACAAAGGTAACAGGATATGAAATATATGCAAAGGGGGTGTTTAAAATTTCTTGTCATAACCGGCTTCCTGCTAATGTTTTTTTCTGTGCAAGGATTTTCTCAAACTTCTTCGCACCGGCTGCGTACAGCTGATTCACTTTTTCAGGCAAAACGCTACACGCAATCGTTTCAGCATTATGACGAAATGCTCAAACAAAATCAGTTTACCCCAGCAATGCTGCTTAAAATGGCTTTCATAAAAGAAGGTCTGCTTCAGATTGGTGAAGCGATGTACTACCTGAACCTCTATTTCATCGCCACCCATGACGACTCCGCCCTGGACAAAATGAAAGAGCTTGCCACAAAGTACAATCTCGAAGGCTACGAAGCATCCGAAACCGATAAGCTCTTGACCAATTACTACGACAACTATCATTATATAAGTATGGCCGTAGTCGCGCTTGTCTTTCTCGCGTTCGCACTCACGTTCTACACACGTTTCAAACTAAAACGCAAACCGGTTGTTTCGTTCATACTTGTTTCTTTCTTCGCGGCCACGCTGTTCGTTCATCTATATTATGGTGAACGGATTCAAACCGGAATTATCACCAACGCATCGACCTACCTCATGACAGGCCCGTCTGCCGCAGCAAACGTTATTGAAATAATTAAAGACGGCCACAAAGTTGAAGTCATCGGACAAAAAGATGTGTGGCTCAAAATCAAGTGGGCAGGTGATGTGGCGTATGTAAAACGAACGACCGTTGTTCCAATCAGACTTTGATTCTGTCTTCCGAGAACATGGATTCGGCCTTAGTCCAATACTAATAGGCTGCCGTCAAGACAGCAGTGCGCTTACTTTGTAGTATCTTCCCCATTGCGAACGAAGAACGATTTCAAAAATGAAAATTTTATTGACGATTTGCCTTTTGATAATGGCTACGGCAGTCACTGCACAAAAAAATGAAAAGTACGTGTGTCTGCCCTGTGGACAAGCCTGCGATGCGCAAGAGTATATGCAGGCTGGTCAGTGCGAGCATTGTGGGATGAAGCTTGTCTTGAAGTCGGGTATTACGCATAAAAATGTGACACCAGCGGAGGTGTGCACGTTTATTTCACGCACCCCCAACATCGTGTTATTGGATGTGCGCACACGAGAAGAATACAACGGTACCGCGGATGTCAATTATGGCACCCTCAAAAACGCCATCAATATTCCAGTTCAGGAACTTGAATCGCGACTGCAGGAACTTGAAAAGCACAAGTCGAAAACTATTCTTGTTTTTTGCTCGCACAGCCACCGAAGCCCACGCGCTAGTTACCTCCTTACCCAGAACGGCTTCAAAAAAGTTGTCAACATGAGTGGCGGGATGAGTGTGAAGGCGGATGATAGGTGTAAAAGGTAGGGTCACGAGTCACTGGTCACTGGTCATTGGGAGGAAAGGGCAATGGGAAAGGGTAATGGGTGATGGGTGATGGGTGATGGCAGTTGTTTGCTACGTTATCTTGACACTGTCAAGCCTGTGCGCTCCAGCAACCGAAATAGCTTGATGAATGCTAATCTCCAATTGCACACGTTCAGACAGATTATTTCCTCTGTGGTGTCTCTGTGCCTTCTCTGTATCTCTGTGGTGGCTGCATTTTGGGATTAGGCATCAGTCACTCGTCAGTAGGAGGAAAGAGGCAATGGGGGGAAGGGTAATGGGTGATGGGTGATGGGTGATGGCAGTTGTTTGCTACGTTATCTTGACACTGTCAAGCCTGTGCGCTCCAGCAAACGCAATAGCCTGATGAACGCTGATCTCCAATTGCACACGCTCAGACAGATTATTTCCTCTGTGATGTCTCTGTGCCTGCTCTGTACCTCTGTGGTGGCTGCATTTTGTATTTCCAGATTTGTTTATTTTTGGATCTCAATCGAAACTATGATGACAGAACGTGAACTCCGGAAACTCGAGGCGACTATAAAAATTAAAATGGAAGAGATTAGAAGCCAGAAGGTAACGCTGAAAGATTCTGGTATCGGAGGACTGATGAACACGCTGAAAAAGGTAGACGAAGCGTTGTACGAAAAGATCCTGCCAGCGTATAAAAAGATGGTTGCCGATTACAATCTTTTTAAATAGGACTCTCCAGTCAGAAAGGGACCAGCGCATAAAGGAACAGGAAGACGGTTTTGAAGTCTAGCACTTGGCTATAATATTAACGTAGGTGCTTCGCATTCAGCGGTGGACGGCTACCCGACTAGCGCACCCGCTGTGCGTTAGGGACGGACCTTACTTTCGTAAGGATGATTCCCGCACAATTAGCTGATGCCGTAGCAGCAAGGTGTTGATCGTGGAACCTGGCGCACTGCTGATCGCATTGAGCAACGTTGTCGCTGCGATCTCGCCCATCTCGTAGCCTGGATAATTCACGGTTGTAAGGTTAGGTTCGATAATGCGCGAACTGGGCTCATTGTTAAATCCCGCGACTGCAATATCCGTGGGGACGCGGAGACCGGCTGCCTTGAGTTCCTGCATACACGCCACTGCGGATGAGTCATTGCACGCAAACAATCCATCTGGCTTATTCTTCATCTGCAAGATCTGTTGTGCTGCTTCCTGACCGCCCTGCTCATTAAGGCCGTTGATGATCACGAGGCTTTCATCGAAAGCGATTCCACTTTCAGCGAGCGCAAGTTTGTACCCTTTCAAGCGGTCAGCGTAAACATTGCGTTTGAGATTGCCACCGAGAAACACCATGCGCTTGCATCCTTGCTCGAGGAGGTGATGCGCCACTTCATAGCCCGCACGCGTATTGTCGATCACGATATTTGTGCACCGCGGATGTTCAACGACCCGGTCGAAGAAGATCACCGGAATTTTTTTGCGCAGCAGCGCCTCGAAGTGATCGAGGTTCTCCGTGTTATACGCCAGGGATACCAGCAGCCCATCCACACGACTGTTAAACATCGTGTTCGCACTGCTGATTTCTTTCTCGTACGCCTCCAGCGATTGGCTGATGATCAGATTGTATCCGCGTGCATTCGCCACCTGCTCCATTCCTGAAATCACACTGGACATGAAGTAACTGTTGAGCTTTGGTACAATCAGTCCGATGGTATTGGTCTTCTTTGATCGCAGGTTGCTGGCAAACAGGTTGTTCTGATAGCCCATTTTTGCCGCGGCATCTTTAATTCGCTTGCGCGTTTCTTTCTTGATGGCAGGGTGATCCTTCAGGCCGCGACTGACGGTAGCGGGTGATAACGCAAGCTTTTTGGCAATGTCATATATGGTGATGTCCTTTTGCTCTTCCATTTTTCAAACGCTTACGGGGTTTCGCTAGCTCAGTCGTCCGGTACGGAAATTTAAAACTAAAATTGCAATCGGTTGCAATATTTTGCTAGTTTTAGACAATTATAAGAAGATTTCGAACGCAACCCAGTCCTTACCCGTGCGAATCAAGCGCTATCTTATGCTTTTTGCCTTTATCGTTCTGTTTGATGAGTGTGTCTCACAGATCGCAAAAGACAAATGCAAATTCCTCGGAAATATCATTTCTGGATCTACGCCCATGGATTTCACAATGTATTGGAATCAAGTAACACCAGAAAATGCAGGTAAGTGGGGATCCGTGGAGACCATCCGCGATATCATGAATTGGACTCAGCTCGACAACGCCTATAATACAGCAAAGAGTAACAACTTTCCTTTTCGTCAGCATACATTCGTGTGGGGACAGCAGCAACCTGAATGGATGTCAACGCTATCGGCCACAGAACAGAAGCAGGAAATCGAAGAGTGGATTCAGGCTTATTGTGAACGCTATCCACAAACCGATTTCATCGATGTTGTCAACGAACCGCTTCATGCTCCTCCTTCGTATCGGCTTGCGCTTGGCGGAAGCGGGCTCAGCGGTTGGGAGTGGGTTGTGTGGACATTTGAGAAAGCACGTCAATACTGTCCTAATGCGAAATTGTTTCTCAACGACTATAACATTGTAAACGACAACGGTGCCACGACCAGTTACTTACAGATCATCAACTTGCTAAAGTCGAAAAACCTTATCGATGGAATAGGAGAGCAGGGGCATTTCTTGGAGTCAACTCCGATGACAACAATCAAGGCCAACCTCGATCGCCTTGCCGCGACTGGTTTACCAATTCATATTTCCGAATTGGATGTCCATCTGGCAGATGACACTCAGCAGAAGAATAAGTATGAAGAACTCTTTCCGGTCCTGTGGTCCCATCCCGCTGTCTATGGCATCACGTTATGGGGTTACCGGCAAGGTGAGATTTGGAGGGAGAATGCTTACCTCGCCCGCACCAACGGGTCGGAAAGACCTGCTCTATCGTGGTTGAAGTCATATGTGGCAAATTCTACCGGAGGCACCTTGTGCTCCCCCGTGTCGGTGCGGGAAGAGTTGGATGCACCTTTTCATGCTTATCCGAATCCGTCAGAAGGAAAAATTTTTATTTCCCTTCCGGAAGGAAAATACTCGGTAGTCATCGTTGATGTGACCGGAAAAATTGTAGATGCGGTTAATGTCGATGGATCAACACCGATTGAATTCAGTTTGTCAGCTGGTTTTTACCTGATCAAGGTAATAGGACCGGCAAGCACGACCGTGAGCCGGATAGTGGTTAATTGATGTTACATAAACTCACCATGATGGTAAGAAATATCATATTGTTCGCAGTGCTCTTTGTCCTCGTGACGCCATCGTCTGCGCAGCAGGAAAAAGGATTGAAAGACTATTACAAAAATTATTTTTTAATTGGTGTTGCGGTGTCACCACGAGCGCTCACCACAGATGAGGCCGCTCTTATCAGGCAACAGTTTAATAGTCTTACACCCGAGAACGCGATGAAGAGTCAGCCGATCCAGCCAAAGGAAAATGAATTTTTCTGGAAAGATGCTGACTCGATTGCTGCTTTCGCACAACGCAACAACATGAAGATGCGCGGACACACGTTGGTCTGGCACAACCAGGTTCCGAAGTGGTTGTTCGAAGACGGGGGGAAGCCCGTCACCAAAGAAAAATTGCTTCACCGTTTGCGTACGCATATTCATACCGTTGTGGGTCGCTACAAAGGAAAAATTTATGCATGGGATGTGGTGAATGAAGCGGTCTCCGACCATCCCGATGAATACCTGAGGAATTCGAAATGGCTCGAGATCTGCGGGGAGGAATACATCGCGAAAGCGTTTCAGTATGCGCACGAAGCCGATCCTGATGCGCTGCTATTTTATAATGACTACAATGAGATTGATCCCGTCAAGCGAAAGAAAATCATTCGTCTCGTGGAAAATCTAAAAAATAACAATGTTCCAATTCATGGCGTTGGTCTGCAGGCGCATTGGGCGCTTAACGAACCTTCCTATCAGCAACTCGATCAGACGTTGAGCGACTTCTCGAAATTGGGATTGACGGTCCAGATAACAGAGCTTGATATTTCAGTTTATCCGAAAGAGCATAGTGCACGTGAAGGAAATACTTCAGATGCAGATACTACGTTCACGGCAGCAAAGCAAAAAAAACAGGCGGAAGTTTATAAAATGTGTTTCGAATTGTTCCGTAAATACAAGGGGTCGATTACCTCGGTTACCTTCTGGAATATTTCCGACAGGCATAGCTGGCTGGATAATTTTCCAGTGAAGGGAAGGAAAGATTACCCACTCCTTTTTGATACGAACCTGAAACCAAAACAAGCGTTTCGCGAGGTCACCAGTTTTTGAACACCTTACGCGACAGTCGTAACGGCATCACATCGTGCCATGGTAGTAAAAATATTTCATCAATGAAGAGACTGATACTCCTTGTTTTCGCGCTAGCCACAATTCCAGCCTGTTCGCAAATCAGGCTGCCACGGCTTGTATCAGACAATGCAGTACTGCAACGCGATAAAGAACTGGAACTGTTCGGTTGGGCATCCGCGGGGGAAAGCGTCATTCTTGAATTCAATGGTAAAACGTTTACCACGATCGCCAATAACAATGGTGCGTGGACCATCAATCTCCCGCCTCAGAAGGCAGGTGGCCCGTTCAACCTGGTCTTCAAAGGGAAAAATCAGATCACGCTTCGAAATATTCTTTTTGGAGATGTTTGGTTATGTTCCGGTCAGTCGAACATGGAGCTAACGATGCATCGTGTGCGTGAAAAGTACGCCAACGAAGTCGCGTCAAGTACGAATGCATTCATCCGCCATTTTGAAGTGCCCGACAGATACGACTTTAAAAAGGAGAACACAGATGTATCCGGTGGGGAGTGGAAAGAAGCAACCCCGTCAAACGTTCTTAATTTTTCAGCAGTGGCATACTTCTTTGCACGCGACATCTATGAAAAACATCGTGTTCCTATCGGACTAATAAATGCAGCACTGGGTGGCTCTCCGGCCGAAGCGTGGATGAGTGAGGATGCACTGAAAGAATTTCCACACCACCTGGAGGAAGCAAAGAAGTTTCGCAACGATTCCCTGATTCAAGCCATTGAGTCAGCTGACCGAGCGCGTATGTTGGAATGGTATTCCAAACTCGCAAACACTGATGCGGGT
>DASWTM010000268.1:0-2106 GCA_036402115.1 Chryseosolibacter sp. | reverse complement strand
CGCGTTGCTGCTTGCCAGTATTACATTTGTTTCTAATGCTCAGCTTACGAAGCTCTACGGAGCTTGGAAATTTGAGAATGGAGATACAACCATCGCACTGATTATCACTGACAGGCATTTCGCGGAAACGACATACGATCTCAAGAACAAAAAGTTTATCTCCACAGCAGGTGGCAGTTGGTCAACCCAGAATGGCCACTTTAGAAAGTTGTATGAGTTCTCCTCGTCCAATCCTGAACTCATCGGCCAAAAAGTAAGTTTCTACTATCACACCGAGGTCGCTGGAAAGTTGGGCATGGTAGAAGAGAGCACGCAGAAGAAAAAGCAATTTTCGTTTGTCGATGACGGAACACCTGGCCAACTCGCAGGGGCGTGGCTGATCACCGGCAGAATGGAGGGAGATAAAATTCAATCAATCACACCTGGCGCGAGACGCACCATGAAGATCCTTTCCGGAAAGCGTTTTCAGTGGATAGCCTATAATACTGAGACAAAGGAATTCTTTGGAACAGGTGGTGGCAGCTACACTACTGAAAACGGAAAGTATACCGAGAACATCGAGTTCTTTTCACGCGATAACAGCCGGGTCGGTGCAAGTTTACAATTCGACTTCTCGCTCGAAAATGGCAACTGGCGTCATAAAGGAAAAAGTAGTAAAGGCGATCCCATCGATGAGGTGTGGACGAAACGGGAGAAAATCGGACTTTGATCAACAAGCTGTCCCATACTAATTTAATTAAAGCAAAAGCAGCAGAGCTCGGATTTTCGTTCTGCGGAATTTCAAAAGCGGAATTTTTGAAGGAGGAAGCGCCACGCCTGGAAGAATGGCTGAAGCGAAACTACCACGGGAAGATGTCGTATATAGAAAACCATTTCGACAAACGACTCGATCCGACACTGCTTGTTCCGGGCGCAAAGTCCGTGATCAGCTTACTTTACAATTATTATCCGGAAAAAGATCTGGCAAGAGAAAGCGAGCTGAAAATTGCCAAGTACGCCTATGGGGAAGACTACCATTCTGTAGTCAAAGACAAACTAAAAATTCTTTTCGATACGATACAGGAGAACATTGGCCAGGTTGAGGGAAGAGTTTTTGTGGATTCTGCACCTGTTATGGAACGCGCGTGGGCGCAAAAAAGCGGATTGGGGTGGATCGGTAAAAACAGTTTGCTGCTCAATCGCTCCATGGGCAGCTTCTTTTTCCTTGCTGAAGTGATTGTCGATTTAGAGCTCGAATACGATGGGCCTGTCAAAGACTATTGTGGCACGTGTACAGCGTGTATGGACGCATGCCCAACGGAGGCAATACCGGAGCCTTCGGTTGTCGATGGAAGCAAATGCATCAGTTACTTTACCATTGAACTCAAAGACGAAATTCCTTCCGATGTAAAAGGAAAATTTGGCAACTGGATATTCGGCTGTGACATCTGTCAGGATGTTTGCCCCTGGAATAGTTTTGCAAAACCACATAATGAAAAGAGGTTTTCGCCTCCGGGTGAGTTGCGTGATTTCAAAACAAATGATTGGAAAGAATTGACAGAAGAAGTATTCAATACGATATTCAAACACTCCCCTGTCAAGCGAACAAAACTTGGCGGATTAAAACGAAATATTGAGTTTGTCCTCAGCGATGCGCGCAAAGATTCCTAGCGCATCATCACCAACACTTCGTTTGCAATTTTCTGGTTTGCTTCAAATGCAAGTTTCTGATAATTGACCAGGTCTACGATTGTTCCGATGAGACAGAGCCCTGCGGTGAAGAGATAAAGAATTCCCATTCCGATATGGCCAAGGATGAAGCGGTGAATTCCGGCAAGCGCAACAAATCCGATCAGACACGTTACTAAAATGAGCATCGGCTCTTTTCTTCTTGCGCGGTAAATGTTAATAAACTGTTTTGCTTTTTCATCGTCCATATCTTTCATGATGTTTTGGAGATAGACCATTTCTTCACCGGTCGCTTCTGGAAAAAAATCGATAACTCGTGCCATGGGATTTCAGATATTGTTTAAGGAGTTGGAATATTCTGTAAGATAAAATAATCACCGCGAAGAATCCCAACGGGTGGGTTTGAAAAGATCGCAAAAATTCACCGTTGAAGAGAAA
>DASWTM010000267.1:0-17454 GCA_036402115.1 Chryseosolibacter sp. | reverse complement strand
ACGGCCAGCGCCAATGTTCATGTGTCCAACCTCACTGTTTCCCATCTGTCCTGCAGGGAGACCCACCGCTAAACCGGAGGCTTCAAGTTTACTATGCGGATACTTTCCGTATAAAGAGCTGATGAAAGGAGTTTTCGCCTGGTCGATTGCTGACACTTTTTTGTTGGTTGCAATTCCCCAGCCATCAAGGATCATTAATAAAACTTTCTTATTCATAGTTACGATGTTCTTCCGCCCCGTGACATTTTGCCGGTTCTTTGGTTGCTAGTGACATGCTTGTTAAGAGATCGCAAATATAGGCATGTGCAACAAGATTCATTACCTAAAAACACGCTTTCACACGAGCTGATGAACCGGCTATTTTAAATTTTATTATCTTTCCAACAATGGCATAATTTTGGCCTCAAAGACCACTGAAATGAAGGGAATAAGATTGAATGTGATACTGGTTGTTACCGCCCTAACCTTACAAGTGTTTGCCGCATCTGCGCAAAGCGATGTAATCGGGCAGATCGGTGAAACCATTAAGGCGGGAAGCTCGAAAGAGTTGTCAAAATTCCTATATCAAACCGTTGACGTGACCATTGAGGGCAAGGTTGAATCGTACAGCAAAGCACAGGCTGAATTTGTTTTCAGGGATTTTTTCCGTCAGCATCCACCATCCGAGTTTGGCGTGATTCACCAGGGTTCTTCCAAGGGTGGCCAGCCCTTCGCGATCGGGCAGTACAAAAGCGGCTCCGAAGTCTACCGCGTTTTCATGAAGATCAAGTCTGCTAATAACCAGCAGCTGCTGCATGAGATTTCCTTTTCTAAGGAATAACAATTCCATCACTCACACTGCATTTTCAGACTCGTCTTCGGTGGGAAGAGGCATTGGGCATTAGGAATTAGGCATTAGGAAATACCAGTTGTTTTCGCTGATGTCGATAACTGCCGATGCTTTAGTTGCCCTGGCTAAAAGATTAATTCTCGGCACTTAATGCCTAATGCACAATGCCTAATTCCTGATTACAATTCCTATTTTTGCCTGCGTGAGACCAGCATACATTACAGACGATTTTTTACAGGAGTTTATTCACACCGCGTTTAAGGAAGATGTAGGTGAAGGCGACCATTCGTCTTTGGCGTCAATCCCAGAGAACGCCACAAGCAAGGCCCGACTTCTTGTGAAAGACAGTGGAATCCTTGCGGGGATCGATCTTGCGCTTCAAATATTCAAACACGCGGATGCACGATTAAAGGTTGAGGTTATGCTCCAGGATGGAGCTGACATCAAGCCCGGTGATGTAGCCTTTATCGTATCGGGCTCATCTCGCTCGATTCTCACAGCAGAACGCCTTGTATTAAACTGTATGCAGCGAATGAGCGGCATCGCAACGAAAACTGCAAGTCTGGTAAAACTAGTCAAAGGTACTTCTGCCCACATTCTCGACACACGCAAAACAACGCCAAACTTCAGGCTTTTAGAGAAATGGGCTGTATTAATTGGAGGCGGATACAACCACCGAATCGGCCTTTTTGATATGATTATGCTGAAAGACAACCACATTGACATGGCAGGTGGAATAAAACAAGCAATCGTTCAGACAAACGATTATCTTCGCGCCACCAAAAAAAAGCTGAAGATCGAAGTCGAGACACGATCGCTGGCGGAAGTGGAGGAGGTACTGGCCATCGGCAACATCGACATTATCATGCTCGATAACATGGATATTGAAACGATGAAGAAAGCCGTGAAAATGGTGAACGGGAGATTCAAGATTGAGGCAAGTGGTGGCATCACTGAAAACACCATTCGCGATGTAGCCATGACCGGAGTTGATTTTATTTCTGTAGGCGCATTGACTCACTCTATTAGGAGTCTCGATTTAAGTTTGAAGGCAATAAAGTAACAACACGACAGAGATCGTGTGCAACGTATAATTCGGATATGATCGTTAAAACAAAAAACTACAAGCTCGACAAGAAAACGTATATCGGCATTGCGCTTAGAAATGTATTGAAAAGACAAGGTTGGATCGCGGTTGCTGTAGCCGTGCTATTGTGCCTCATGTACATCTGGGTTCCAAGCATCTGGTGGTTCATCGCTGCCTTTATCGGTCTGGGCCTTTATATTCTCTTCTGGTACATTCAGTTCTATGGTGTGACGCAGCTGGAACAAGGAAAAATGTTGTTCGAAAAATTCTCCTACGAGATTTCGAGTCAGCAGATCATTATGAAGATTAATCCGCGTGAAGGAATGCCACTGAAGTGGGATCAGATCACCCGTGCCGAAGCCAGAAAGGACGACTTCGTTTTGTTTGTGAATAAAGCTCAGATCATTCATCTTCCGCACAAAATCTTCAACACGGACAACGAGCGAAAGTTTCTCGCCAGCATTCTTCGCAATAAGGGACTCATCAAGAGTTAAGATTGAAGTGCTTCAATGAAGAAATTGACTCCCGCTGAAGCAAAAGGAAAAATTCAACGGTACTGCGCCTACCAGGAGCGCAGTCACCAGGAGGTGAAGAACAAACTTTTCGAGTACGGATTGTACAGCGATGATGTCGACTCATTGATGACCGATCTGATCACGGATGGCTTTCTCAACGAAGAGCGCTACGCCAAAGCGTTTGCTGGTGGAAAATTCCGGATGAAAAAATGGGGGCGCATAAAAATAGTCAATGCGCTTGAAGCTCAGGGCTTGTCAAAAAACTGTATCAAGATTGGATTGAAAGAAATCGACAGCGAAGATTACGTTGCTACGCTTCGGCAAGTACTGCAGAAAAAGGGTGAAGAGGTCGAAGAAGAAAATATTTTTGCAAAGCGGGACAAAATTTCAAAGTATGCTATTCACAAAGGCTATGAGCCGGAGCTTGTGTGGCATACGTTGAAAGAGTTGTTTCCGGATAAGGGATAGTTTTGATTTTGGATAAGGAGCAACGACCGGTATTGTTCAGCCATGGTTTGGGTCGTTTTTCGCAAGGGGGGCAGTAAGGTTAGCAACTTAAGGCAAGTTCATTTGCTGGTGTCTTCTTCTCCGCAATCCGATGCGCAACACCAGCAAAGGCTAAGACCAGCAAAGGCTATGGCAACACCAACAACGGCTAGAGATACGTATCCTGTGTGTTAATT
Organism: Chryseosolibacter sp.; assembly: GCA_036402115.1. Taxonomy (GTDB): domain Bacteria; phylum Bacteroidota; class Bacteroidia; order Cytophagales; family Cyclobacteriaceae; genus Chryseosolibacter. The sequence goes on along the minus strand of DASWTM010000267.1, from coordinate 14,340 downwards.
TTCGCTCTGCGCAATTCAAAGTTTTGGCCGAGGTAAACTTTTCGCACCTGAGGGTCATTCGCGAGTTCTTCTGCGGTTCCGGCTTTAAATAGTTTTCCATCCACCATCAGGTAAGCGCGATCCGTAATCGACAGCGTTTCATCAACGTTGTGGTCAGTTATGAGAATTCCGATGTTTTTACTTTTCAGTTTAGCCACGATGCTTTGAATTTCCTCCACGGCAATCGGATCGACACCAGCGAAGGGTTCATCGAGCAAAACGAAATTAGGATTCACAGCAAGGGCACGTGCGATTTCCGTCCTCCTGCGCTCACCACCAGAAAGTGACATTCCAAGATTCCTTCGCACTTTGTGCAAGCTGAACTCTTCGATGAGTTCATCGACTTTATCCTTACGTTGCTGTTTTGTGAAGTCGCGCATCTCAAGAACGGCCATAATATTTTCCTCTACCGTGAGTTTACGAAAGACAGAAGCTTCCTGCGCTAGGTAGCCGATGCCACGTTTCGCTCGCTGATACATGGGGAGTGACGTGATGTCTTCGTTTTCCAGAAAAATCTTTCCTTCGTTCGGTTTGATCAACCCGACAATCATGTAGAACGTTGTTGTCTTGCCAGCACCGTTAGGGCCTAGCAGTCCCACGATTTCCCCCTGCGCTACCTGCACCGACACGTTGTTCACTACCGTGCGCACCTTATATTTCTTAATCAGGTTTTCAGCCCGCAAAATCATACTAATCGAATTTCAGATCCTTAATTCTCAATTGAACGGAAGTCATTCCGTTATATACATTTTCTTCGATGGTGAAAGCCATCCGGAAGCTATCACCTCTTGCAACAAGTTCATAGTAGTTGGCGAGATCAAAACCCACTGCCTGAAAGATGCTTTCACATCCTTCCTGCTTCGCGAGAAACTTGATATGGCGGTCTTTAAAGCTTGACAGCGAATTAAAAACATAAACACCCGATGCTTCAAATACTGGCTTTTGATTCTCAGGACCAAACGGACCCATTTGCTTCAGCACGTTCAAAAACTTCGGTGTGATCGCATCAAAGTGAATTGGTACATCAATGTCAATCACCGGAATGAGCATGTCATCGGTAATTGTTGACGACACAACTTCTTCAAACCGTTGTTGAAATGCTTCGAGGTTGCTTGCATCAAGCGTGAGGCCTGCCGCATACTTGTGCCCACCGAACTTCTCTAACAGGTCACTGCAGCCAAGAATGGCATTGTACAGGTCGAAACCGTAAACGCTTCTGGCGGAGCCTGTGATCTTATTATTGGATTCGGTAAGGATCACGGTTGGTCGATAAAATTTCTCGACACATCGAGCAGCAACTATGCCAATTACGCCTTTATGCCAGGTGTTTTTGAAAAGAACTGTTGACTTTCTTGGACCGACTGCGTTATTTGTCTGGATCATAGCGAGCGCTTCCTCGGTGATCGAGCTATCAAACTCCTTTCGCGTTTCGTTCTTGAGGTTGATCTTTTCTGCAAGGGAATTTGCTTCTTCTTCAGTTTTAGAGATCAGCAATTCGACCGCGGCTTTGCCGTGCGCTACACGCCCTGCAGCGTTGATGCGCGGACCAAGTGTAAAAACAATTCCAGAAATATCAAGATCGTTTTTAATGTTGGCGATGTCCTTCAACGCCTTCAAACCAGGAAGAGGATTTTCATTAAGCTTCTTCAAGCCAAAATAGGCGAGTATTCGATTCTCATCTACTATTGGAACAATATCAGAAGCGATGCTAACAGCAACCAGGTCAAGGTAGTTGAAAACCTCGTTCTCATCGCGGTAGCGCCTTGCATAGGCTTGCACCAATTTAAATCCAAGCCCACAACCACTAAGTTCCGGGCAAGGATAATCACAATCTTCCTGCTTTGGATCCAACACGGCCACAGCTCCTGGAACTGTCTCTTCGGGAAGGTGATGGTCGCAGATGATAAAATCAATTCCTTTTTGCGTTGCGACACGAACGAGTTCGAATGACTTTATACCGCAGTCCAACGCGATGATTAATGAGAAACCGTTTGCCTCAGCATATTCAATTCCGGCAAGAGACACTCCGTAACCCTCAGCATAGCGATCGGGTATATAGATTTCGCAATTCGGATAAAACTTTCGCAGGTAACTGTAAACAAGTGCGACTGCTGTTGTGCCATCCACGTCATAATCACCATAGATTAGAATTCTTTCATCACCGTCAATTGCTTTTTTGAGGCGATTCACCGCCTTCTGCATATCCTTCATCAAAAAAGGATCGTGAAGGTTTTCGAGTGATGGTCTGAAGAATTTTTTTGCGTTATCAAAATCGTTGATACCGCGTTGAAGAAGTATTGACGAGATGTAGCGATTGACGTTAATGGATGCGGATAGTGCCTGCACTTTGTCGCCCTCGGGCAATTCCTTATTTAGCCACCGCTTCACCATTCAGTAATTATTCTCAAAGAGTATTGTTCCCATATTCCCTGGGCGGCCATCTTCACCGTCCTGTCCTGGTTGCCCATCTTTACCGTTTCTGCGGTTCGGCCCAAGCCCAGCCGGACCGGCATGTCCCTCAATTCCACCATAACCAAATGTGCCTGCTTTTGTAAACACTTTCAGTGTCACTCCTAGTCGCTTTCTTATCTCACGAGCCTCTTTACCGCCAAGCGTTAACACTCCGCCATCACCTCCGTTGCCACCGGCCCCTGCGTTTCCACCATCACCTCCATCACCTCCGTTGCAATGGCGTGTACCTGGGCTGCCTCCTCCTCCACCACCGCCATTTCCCCCATCACCTCCATTGCCTCCTGAAAGGTCAATAGTAAGGCTTCCAAACGAATTCACTTTATCAATATAAAGAAAAAGTTTGATGCCGGGCGTTCCATCCAGCCCACGTCCTCCGTTGCGGCCTGAAGTCCCATTCTTGCAAGGCCCTATTGATGTAGTACCAGCTTGTCCGTCCCTCCCCCGCTGGCCGTTCGCTCCTTTTCCGTCTATCGTACAGTTGTTGCCAATAATAGCTACACTGGCGCGGATAAAGTTCTCAGGCTTAAGTGCATTCAGGACAATCCGGGAGGAGTCCATCATTATGAGTGTATCAGCGACAATAATATCGGAAGGATTGAGCTTATACACTTGATTGTTTCTGATAACAAGAGATGAAACCCGCACCTGAGCAAGAGATGAAGCAGTGAAAAAAATGAAAGGAATTAAGAATAGTCTCAGCATTATCGGGGACCCCCAAAGATTAAAAAACTATTCCCGTGCGCCAAATAAAAAAAGCAGCACCCTCGCGCTGCTTTTTAAAAAACGTTTGTATCAGAATTAGTTGGTTCCTTCGGCAGGAGCTGGCTTTTCACCAACAACCCCTTCAAGAACATCCTTAATTTCTACGCGTGTTCCATCTCTGTAAGGTACGATCCAGGCGTCTTTCACACCCATTTCACGCATATATTTCTTGAACGTATCGGCTTCCCAATAGTCGCGGAAAATTCCGATAGTCACTTTCTGAGGTTCTCCTTCTTTCACCTCACCACCAAAGTTGGGATTGTTCTCAAAGTATTTTGCGAGGTCTTTGTTTTTGAACGCACCGATCTGCACTTTAAATACAACACCCTTCGAAAAGTCCATCGGGTTTACTACGGGCGTTTCTTTAAGCTGAGCAATTTCAGCGCGAGCCGAAGTAAGCTGCGTGCGTGACTGGCTCAACTGGTCTTCGAGTTCAGCGATTCTCGCATCCTTATCGCTGACGCTTGACTGGAGCTGAGTGAGGCGCTGATTTAATGAGGCTACCTGACCATCAGCAGCTTGCTTCTCTTCTGTGAGCTGCTTGAGGTTAGCGGGATTCTTGGCAAATTCTTTGGCTTTTTTCTTCCACTCTTTTTTCTCTTGTTTTGAAAGTTGAGCGTAAGATGTCGCAGTTGAAAAAATTAAAGCCAGACAAAAAAATACAATAAGTCTGTTATTCATATGTGTTTAAAGTTGTGTTTCCATCCAATACGAGCTTGCCCCCAACACCACACAGTAACCCACATGGGCAAAATCCAAATAAAAGTACAAAGAATTGTTTAACGTTCAAAGGGGTCCAAAATCGGGTGGCACCTTGTCTAGCCTGTGACTAAAGACGCATGCGAAAAATCTAATCAAGACTTCCGACCATCTTCTCGGGGCGGACCCATTGGTCAAATTGCTCGGAAGTGAGCAACCCTAATTCAACGGCTGCCTCCCTAAGCGTCTTGTTTTCTTTGTGCGCCTTCTTTGCAATCTTGGCCGCATTCTCATAGCCGATATGCGTGTTCAACGCTGTCACCAGCATCAGTGAATTTTCAAGATGTTGTTGGATGATTTCTTTGTTGGGTTCAATGCCAACAGCGCACTTGTCGTTAAATGACACGCAGGCGTCACCGATTAATCGCGCTGACTGCAGCACGTTGGCAGCAATCACTGGCTTGAATACATTAAGTTCAAAATGGCCGTTCGATCCACCGATTGAGACTGCTACATCATTGCCGATTACCTGCGCACACACCATCGTGAGCGCTTCTGGCTGTGTTGGATTTACTTTTCCAGGCATAATTGATGAACCTGGTTCATTGTCTGGAATCAAGATCTCACCAATGCCGCAGCGAGGTCCCGAGCTAAGCATGCGGATATCATTAGCGATTTTCATCAGCGATACTGCAGCGCGCTTCAACGCGCCCGACAGTTCAACCATTGCATCGTGTGCGGCAAGGGCTTCAAACTTATTGGGTGCTGTGATAAAGGGAAGTCCTGTCAGGTCAGCAATCTTTTTAGCAACCAGCACGTCATATCCCTTTGGTGTATTCAATCCTGTTCCAACCGCAGTGCCTCCAAGTGCAAGTTCACGTACGGCTTCCAGTGCATTTTTAATTGCCTTAATGCTGTTGTCAATTTGCTGAACGTATCCGGAAAATTCCTGGCCTAAGGTAAGCGGTGTCGCATCCATAAAGTGCGTACGACCTGTCTTCACAATATTCTTGTAGTCTGCTGATTTCTTTGCCAACGTGTCTCTCAACTTCTTCATTCCAGGGATGGTAATCTCTACCACTTGTTTATAAGCCGCGATGTGCATCGCAGTTGGGAATGTGTCATTGGAAGATTGGGATTTATTAACATCATCATTCGGATGAAGAACTTTCTTGTCATCCGTAAGTTTTCCACCGTTTGCTACGTGCGCACGGTAGGCAATTACTTCATTGACGTTCATGTTGCTTTGCGTGCCAGAACCCGTCTGCCAGATCACCAGTGGAAATTCGCTGTCGAGTTTACCCGCAAGGATTTCGTCACATGCTTTTTCGATGAGGGCTTTCTTATCCGCAGCCAATGCACCGAGCTCATGATTTGCTTGCGCTGCAGCTTTCTTCAAATAAGCAAAAGCATAAATAATTTCCTTAGGCATGCTTGCCTCGGGCCCGATTTTGAAGTTATTGCGTGAGCGTTCGGTCTGCGCTCCCCAATACTTGTCTGCTGGAACCTGCACTTCGCCCATTGTATCTTTTTCGATCCGGTAGTTCATAGTCGATTCAATTTATTCCGGCACAAAAATAGCGTAAGATTGCCTTCCTGAAAGAGCGGGATAAATTTTTTGGGAAATATTCGCGAGGGTTGAGACTCGAGGGCGATGACGCTACTCCTTAATCAAGCGTTTAAAAAAGAAAACCCTGGGAGCGCCAGGGTTTGTGATGTCTTTAATTTCCGTCTGACTTAAAGTACTTATCTTCATCGAAGACTTCCTCCTCTTCAATTGTCTTTGGAATTACACCGACTTCGAGAATTTTGAATTCAGTTCTTCGGTTCCTGTCACGACCTTCCGGGTTGTCGGTTCCGTCTGGATTGGTGTTGCGGGCGATAGGCCTCAGCTCCCCATATCCTTTCGCGACAAGGCGTTCTGGATTAATGCCGTGATCAACGAGGTAGTTAACGGCAGATTCCGCTCTTTTCTGTGAAAGCTCCATGTTGTATTCTACCGAAGCAATACTATCCGTGTGTGAGCTCAGTTCAATCTTGATCTCTGGATTGTCGATGAGCAACTGAACAAGTTTGTCAAGTTCTTTTGCTGCCTCAGGTTTGATGTTCCACTTATCCAAATCGTAGTAAATATTCTCTACAACGAAGTATTTGTTGAGGTCAATCTTGTCGAGCACGATCATCGTATCGAGCGTGATGTTTGTCACCAGATCTTTTAGCGTGGCCGGATCTACTGATTTTCCTCGCGTAGTATACTGTTGGCGTTTTACCAGGTATCCATCACTCTCCGCTGTCATGTCATAGTCTTCATTCTCGTAAACGCGAAACAAAAACTTGCCGTCATTGCCAGTCACAAAGTCTTGCAGGACATCCTTGTTAGCATCGATAATAGAAACTTTCGTATTCGGAAGAACCTGAAGTTTTCCCTCGTTGTCCGTTGTGTACGCAACACCCTGAAGGTAGTAGTTGACAACTTTCAGGTTTGGATCTTCATTTACAAACGTGTAGATATCGTCATCTCCTTTTCCTCCTTCGCGATTAGAAGTGAAAAATCCGCGGTCAGCTCTGAAGAGAAAAATTCCAAAGTCATCGCCATTTGAATTTACTGGCTGCGCTAGGTTTTCAATTACCGTTTTTCCATTCTGACGCTTAACTACAAACAAATCCAATCCGCCATAGCCGGGATGTCCATCGGAAGCGAAGTATAGCTTTGCATCATCTGCCATGTATGGGAAAAGCTCATTCCCCGGTGTGTTGATCTCAGGTCCAAGATTACGCACCCGTGAAAATCTTCCACGCGAGTCCATTACGGCAGAATACAAATCAAGTCCGCCATAGCCTAATCGTTCGCGACCCCTTCCCGTACGATTGGAGGAGAAATAAAGTGTCTTTCCGTCCGGGGCAAACGCAGGAGACGAATCCCACGCATCTGGGTCATTAATATTCAACGGAATCGGTTCAGTCCATGAGCCATTCCTAAATCGGCTGAGATAAAGATCAACGTCCGCTCCACCTTTTCTTTTGCCCGTGTTTCCTTTAGCAAACACCATGGTTTTTCCATCGGGGGAAAAGGTAATGCAGCCATCGTTAATATTCTCTGTGTTGATTCCATTCCCGAGTGCCGCTACGGTTGCGATATCAACGTTGGCAGCGCGCGATGCTACTTTATAAATATCAGTAAAAGGAGTGCCGGTTGCTTCATAAACTTTTCCGTTACCACGCGAGGACGTGAAGTATAATTCATTGTTGAGGTATACGGGCGAGTATTCAGCTGCCGGTGTATTGAGGAGTTCGAGATTTTTTACTTTGTAGTAGCTTTGTCGTCCGTTAAGTTCTTCGAGGTAGTCAAGACCGTTCAGTTCTTTTTGCGCGCGGTCTTTTATTTTTTCATCGTCTGTGCTGGCAAGAAGGTCAGACAGTGTTTTTCGAGCCTCATCGTATTTGCGATTTGATTCCTGCGCCTGCGCCAGGAAAAACCGGATGGTGTCCTGATTAATTCCTCGTCCTCCGGCCTTCGCGTAGTATGGCTCAGCCTCCTTTATGCGGTTTGACAGGCGGTATGACTCAGCAATGAAAAAATTTGCGCGTGCATCGTTGGGATTTTTGGCAAGCTGCTTTTTGTAAAAATCGATTGTGTTCTGATACTTGCCCAGGCGAAAACCTTTCTGAGCTTTTTTCTCTGCGCTACAGGCAGCGAGAAAAAGAATAACCAGGAGAAAATACAAATACCTCATAACTGAAACGGCTACCGAATGCTTTTAAAAATTTCTTCAGTGGGGAACCTCTTCCTTGACAATGTAACGTTTCAACCACGTGTCTTTGGCTGGTAGCAACCAGTCATTAGCGAGTTGATTCTTGTCTGCTACTAAGGTATTAAAAGTTAGTGTGTTCTCATTCCACTTACCCGCCTTATATAGCGATTTTAAGTCTGACAGTCTGACGGCTTCAACTTCATCCCCCAATTGGAACCACACAAGATCTCTTCTGAACAAGTCTTGCCGAAGGATGGTTGCAAGTTCTTTGATGGTGCGTGTCGAGCCATCAATCGAACATCCACTCGCCTGGTAAACCTGCTCGTCTACAGCCAAAACGATAAATCGGTCTTCACGAATTTGATAAGATGCCCGAAGCGGCTGTCCGTGGGCAGCCCACTCATTTGTAAACAACTGAAGATGTTGTGCGATTATTGTGATTTCGTCTGCACTAAATTTTTGTTCGGCCTGAAAAATCCAGAGACGGGCAGTGGGTGGCAATGTTTCGAAGGGAACAAACATAAAATTTGGTGATATCAAGTTAAACCCTGGGCTTCAGCAATAAGTTCGGCAAGATCTTTCACCTTCACTTCTCCTTCTTTGTTCTTATTCTTGACTCCGTCATTCATCATCGTCATGCAAAAAGGGCATGCCACCGCGATCGTTGTGGCTCCTGTGCTGAGCGCCTCTTCAGTGCGCTCGATATTAATATCCTTTTTGCCGGGCTCCGGTTCTTTGAACATTTGAGCCCCGCCTGCGCCACAGCACAAACCGGTCGTCCTGCACCGTTTCATTTCCACCAGGTCAGCATCGAGCGCCTCGAGAACGGCACGTGGCGCCTCATAAATTCCATTTGCGCGACCGAGATAACACGAATCGTGGTAAGTTATTTTCCTACCCTTAAACGCACCACCTTCCTTGATCTTTATTCGCCCGTCATTGATTAATTGCTGTAAGAATACCGAATGGTGGATTACCTCATAATTCCCCCCAAGCTCCGGGTATTCGTTTTTAATGGTATTGAAACAATGAGGACATGCAGTCACGACTTTTCTAATACCATAGGAATTCATCACCTGGATGTTATTCATGGCCTGCATTTGGAACAGAAATTCATTTCCAGCCCTGCGCGCTGGGTCACCCGTACAGGTTTCTTCTGTTCCGAGAACAGCGAACTTTACCCCGACCGCCTCGAGGATTTTTGCAAACGCCCGGGTTACACGCTTGTATCGGTCGTCAAAAGAGCCCGCACAACCGACCCAGAATAAAACTTCGGGCGTTTCTCCTTTGGCTGCAAGTTCGGCAAGTGTTGGTACGTTCATGTCCTCTTTTTTCTAGTTTTTATTTATTTTCCTCAGCCCAGTTAAATCGATCGGATGGAGAGAATTTCCATGGAGCAAAGCTCGTCTCAATATTCTGAAACATTCCATTCCATGAAGCCGGGGCTCCGGATTCTTCCATAGCAACGTAGCGTCTGAGTTCCAAAATGATTTCCAACGGATTAATCAACACCGGACATGCCTCAACGCAGGCGTTGCAACTTGTGCAGGCGTTGATCTCTTCTTTTGTAATGTAGTCGTTCAACAATGTTTTCCCGTCCTCAAAAGGTTTTGCTCCTTTTTCAATGTTCCTTCGTACATCCTCCATCCGGTCACGTGTGTCCATCATGATCTTACGAGGGGAGAGTTTTTTTCCGGTGATGTGAGCCGGGCATTCGGAAGTACAGCGGCCACACTCGGTGCATGCATATGCATTTAATAGGTTGAGTTGAGACAAATCGTTAATATCTTTTGCGCCAAATCTCCCGGCTTCTGCCGGTGTTGGATTGGCATCGGGAAGATTGAGCATGAGCTTAACTTCATTGGTCACGACCGGCATGTTATTCATATGACCTTTAGGCTCAAGTTTTGCGAAGTACGTATTCGGAAACGCAATGAAAATATGAAGGTGCTTAGAAAAAGTAATGTAGATTGAAAATGCCAGAATGCCCACAATGTGAAACCACCAGGCAAATCGTTCGATAAAGATCAACGTATCTTCTGGCAGGTTGCTAAAAAAGGGCATTAATGCCGCGCTAAAAAACAATCTTCCGGTGTCGAGATAGTGCTCATTGGTTTGCTGCAGAAGCTGATCGGTCGCATTCATCGTTAGAATGGCCATCATTAAAATAATTTCAGTGAATAAAATGATATTGGCGTCAAGCCGTGGCCAGCGCGTCATTTCGTAATTCCAGAAGCGCTTCACTTTGATAACATTTCTTCGAATTAAGAAGATCACACAGGCGAGCAAGACGGCCACTGCCAGAAACTCAAAAATATTCATGAGCAGCGTGTAGAAACCACCGAGGTAAGGCGCGAAGACTCGGTGCGTACCCGCTATTCCATCAATCACGAATTCAAGCACTTCAATATTAATGACCAGAAAGCCGACATAAATGAACAAGTGCAGTATTGCAGGTGTGAGTCGTTTGAACATTTTCTTCTGACCAAAAGCCACCAGCATCATAGATTTTAACCTTTCATCGGGTCGGTCCTGGGCGAGTGGTCGCCTGCCCAGGCGGATGTTTCCTCGGATCACGGAAATCCTTCTGATGATGATGAAAACTGCTGCGGCTAGAATTAAGACAAAGGCAATCTGTTGTATCATGACGTCATTATACCCGTAATCTTAATAATTCGGATTCATATTTTGCACCAAATATAAATTTATCTACTTTTGTGGCCCTGCTAAAGAGCGGGGCGTTCAATTTTCTAAGGTGACGTAGCTCAGTTGGTAGAGCAAAGGACTGAAAATCCTTGTGTCGGGGGTTCAATTCCCTCCGTCACCACACAGCCTTCCTTTCTTCAAAGGAAGGCTTTTTTATTGCTTTTGGGGTTTAGCAAGTATCAGACAAGCAGCACCTTGCGCTGGCTAATCGATGTCGGATGTCTCCTTGATGAACTTCTCGGGCTTCTCTTTTGAAGCTCCCTTCGGTACAATGAATTGATAAAATTTCCCGGACGAATCCAGCGACCTGAGCATGAGGTTGCGCAAATAACCCTCGACCGGAAGAACAAGCAGCGCTACCACTACCTGAACGATAAATTCAATTACGGGACTGTTTTCCGTGGCGATCGTGGCACCGATTGCGGTTTGAATAAATTCGATCAAAAGGATGATGGTTAGCAGCGAGAGCAACCGGCTGATGATGCGATAACGCGTATTCAGTCGGAATGAAAGAATTACGAGTGAGGCAATAATCGAAAATTCAAGCGCGTAAAACCACGAACGCTTCCAGTACGGAGGCAGGACCTTAAAGACTATCGGTTCGAGATCGGTTATTTTCCCAAAAATATTTTTTGACTGTGCTTCGAGTGTATAATCTCCAGTGGGCAAGAAATTGAAAGGAATTTGATTGTTGTTGTTCGACCATTCGGACCACACATCACTCATGCCCCTCAGGCGGAATCGGAATTCCACACCTGCCGGATTTATATAATCGGGTTGAACGATGGTGAACAAAACAGAGCTATGTTCCTGATCCATATTGATTTCATGCGGCTGAATTACTTTTTGATCATGGTTAACAATGCGCTTGAGGATCAATGGAAAATCTTTGGTGAACGGCTCGATCTTATCTCCGAAAAATTTAAACAACTCGTTGTCTCCATTGACAAGCCACAAGTTAGATGCATTGCTCCGATCCGTGGAAACGAAGCGGATGTCATGAAAAATATTCAGCAGCTGAAAATTGGGGTCGGCCTTGTCTTTACTTAAGAAATTCCAGCCATGCCGATTTCGGTATACAAGACCTCCCAGATGCTCAAAATATTGAGACGGTTGTTCCAGTGAATCAATCTTCTCGAACGTGCTGTTTGCACGATTCAGTTTGAAAAATCCGGTCGTATTGGTCAGCACAACATCGGAGTTTATCACAACTCCGATCGTTTTGTCCGTGGTTGCCTGATTCAATTCAATCGCCTGTTTTGGCCGCACATCACTTCCGGTCATCTCCGCGCGGTATATCTTATCGATACCGCAGAACCACAGCTCATCTTTTCCGTTTTCGAAAATGAACTGAATTTGATCTGACAGGTTGTTGAATACACTCGAGTTCTCGGGATAGTTTCCGACAAATCGAAGACTCCGCACTTCATCGTTATAGTTGGAGATGAGAATAAAATCTTTGCCGCTTGGTGCGAACATATATCGTATTGGCTCCTCGAGTATCGGTCTTGATGTTAAGCCATTCACCTCGTACAGTCCGCTTAAACCAGACGCCATGATCCTGCCATTCACTTCTGCGATGTGAGTTATCTTGGAATCGATCCCCTGAACTTTCCGGAAAACGTGGTGTGCAGCGCGAAGCGTTTTTTGTGTTCGTCTTTCTCTCCGATACTTTGGCGGAGCGCTCTCCTCAACTTCCTCGAATTGTTCCTGTGACGGTTGTGACAGTTCCCTCTTCGGCTCAGCGTCAGGCTTAGCGGTTTCTTCTTTCTTTTTCTTTCTCAGAAAAGAGAAAAGTCCGCCTTTCTTCGAGTCGGCCGGCTTGGCTTCTTGCACTACGGGCTCGCTTGATGGTTGGGTTACCGCTACGCCCGCCTTAGCTTTCTTTTTTTCGGGCGCAGATTTCACTTCCACGTCAACGTAATACACTAATTCATCATAGACGTCTATGCGGTCCAGGCGGAAGAGCCCGACCGATGTGCCAACGTATGGGCTACTGGAAGCTGAATACGTACACAATATATTCCCTTCCAGTCCTTCATAATGGCTGAACGATCGAAGGGGCATGAAAGGTGCGATTCGAGTAAAACCATAGTCATGTGCAACCCAAACATTCTGGTTCACATCTGTCATTAGTTGGAACACTTCGTTGTCGGGGAGCCCTGTCGAATAATTCGTAATCTCCTGCGTAAGGCCATTGATAGGATTAATAAAAATTACGCCCCCGCGCAGGGTCCCAAGGGCGAGAAGTTGCCTGTTAAACCAGCTGCCGGAGACAATGACGCTCGCATCGATGTACGCCTGGTCCTGAATTTTTATTTGTCTGAATTGCAGATTCTCGTCACAGGAGTAAAGCCTGTTAGTAGAAGTGCCAAGAACATAACTATTATCGATCCTGGAAAAGAAAACTACTTCCTCGTTGAACGCGAGTTTCGAGGGCGAAAGCTCCGGCCCATCGATTTTGAAGAGACCGCTCGTTGCGTTAACGTAGACAGTTCCAAATAATTCAAACAATTTTGAAAACGAATCACCTCGAGTCGCGGGTTTGATCGCGTCAATCTGTCCTGATTTTTCGTTAAGTACATAAATCAATTCTTCGGTGAGAAAATAAATGTGCTCACCTACAATGACGATCTGAAAGGCATTAATGACTTCCGGCTTACTGAGCGGTTGAATCTCCTGAAAGCCACGCGCATTCACTCCGATTTTTCCGAAGCCTTTTGCGCCAGCCCAGTACATCTGATTGTTCGAATTGATTTTGACGGCATAGATAGCTGAAGGGCCCTGAAGCAAATCCCAATCTCTCCCATCAAACTCCATGATGCCAGCCTTAGTGGCGAAGTACATGATCCCTTTGCCATCCTGAGCCATGTCAAAGCATATGTAATCAAAGCGTTCTTCGCTCGGTGAAAAGTGTGAAAGAAAATAATTTCCAGTTTGACCGAACGCAACCGTAGCACTGAAGACAAAGAAGGCAACAACAATCGACCTCATAGCAGATACAGGAATATCAAATTTAATATTAAATCGAATGCGAAATCGATTGGCATGAATTAATATTCTGTGAATTGGGAATTTATGCAATCCGGCTCCAATTCGTGGCAGAATTTCTTGATGAGTCAATTTGTGTTTTAATAACAATGTTAGCTGAAGTCCTGAATTCCGGGTCCTGTTCAAGAATTTCTACAGCAGCTTCTCTGGCTTGCTGCAAGATAGCGTTGTCTTTGCCGAGGTCAGCGATCAACAGATCGAGGACTCCGCTTTGTTGTGTTCCCATCAGATCCCCAGGGCCGCGTAATTGAAGATCTGTTTCAGCAATTTCAAAACCATTGTTTGTACGCACCATTGTTTCAATCCTCACTTTTGAATCCGCACTCAGCTTGTAGTTAGTCATCAATAAGCAAAATGATTGTTCAGCACCTCGTCCTACTCTTCCTCGCAACTGATGCAATTGAGATAATCCGAAGCGTTCGGCATTCTCAATGACCATAACCGATGCATTGGGTACATCAACGCCTACTTCGATGACGGTCGTTGCGACCATGATCTTCGTCTCTCCTTTAACGAAGCGCGCCATTTCAAAATCTTTCGCCTCTGGTTTCATTTTGCCATGGAGGATGCTGATGGCATAATCGGGAAAAGCGCGACAGACACTTTCATATCCATCCATGAGATGCTTCAGGTCAAGCTTCTCCGATTCTTCAATCAGGGGATACACCATATAAACCTGTCGACCGGATTCAATCTGATCGCGAAGAAATTGATTCACCTGAAGCCGATGCGAGTCAAAGCGGTGAACGGTTTTTATCGGCTTGCGGCCGGCAGGCAGCTCATCGATGACGGAGACGTCAAGGTCGCCATACAACGTCATGGCTAATGTACGCGGGATCGGGGTAGCCGTCATGACCAG
>DASWTM010000266.1:0-26823 GCA_036402115.1 Chryseosolibacter sp. | reverse complement strand
CGAGCAGGGGCTCGAGTCCGCATTATACATAGGGGAGAATTATGAATAAACACCGAAGCTTTCGATATATGGTGGAAGCCGATATTCAGTCTCTCAATACCTTGGGCCCAAGAACGTCTTCGGATACTCCGCAGAAGTCTCAAAGTCAGAAACGACTATTACGGATACAACAGGATTCGCCAGAGGCAAGCCAATAGCGACCTATCACGGAGCAGAGCCACGTGTGTCCGCGCGGTATTTGATTGGAAAAAATGCGTCACTCAAGTTTAGTTATAACCGGATGCGCCAATACATTCAAATGCTTTCGAATACCACCGCCATTGCTCCAACTGATATCTGGAAGTTAAGTGACCGTTACATCAAGCCACAGATAGGCGATCAGGTTTCCGTGGGCTATTATCAAAACCTAAAAGGAGGCTCTCTGGAATTCTCAACGGAAATATACTATAAGCAAATGAAGGATGTCCTCGATTATAAAAACGGGGCGAAGCTTCTTTTGAATTATCATATTGAAACAGATGCCGTGAATGCGGAAGGCAAAGCATATGGCGCGGAGTTCATGCTCAAAAAGCCGGCAGGAAAACTTAACGGTTGGCTGAGCTACACCTACTCGCGCACATTCCTTAGAACAAACAGTACGCTGCAGGGTAAAACAGTTAACAATGGTGAATTTTATCCAAGTAACTTCGACAAACCACATGCGATGAATTTCATCAGCAACTACAAAATTAACAGGCGATTCAATTTCTCTTTGAATGTCACCTATTCCACCGGCCGTCCAATAACGATACCGTTAGCGAAATACGAAGTGAATGGTGTTGAACGGACCTTCTATTCTCAACGAAACGAGTTCCGCATACCGGATTATTTCCGTACCGACTTCTCGATCAACATCGAAGGGAACCATCGTGTGAAAAAGCTTGCGCATAGTTCATGGACCGTAGCGGTCTATAACCTGACGGGTCGAAAAAATGCATACTCTGTTTATTTTGTTTCGGAGGGTGACCAAATCAAAGGCTATAAACTTTCTGTGTTTGCGCGGCCGATTCCTACCATTACCTATAACTTCAAAATCTAAATGGCCGTGAAAGGATTCATGAGAGTGTCGTTGATAGCATCGATCCTGCTTGGAAGCTGCGTTGAGCCGTTTGAGATTCCCGTCCGCAATGACGAAGTCAGTTTTCTTGTCGTTGATGGATATATTAATACGCAAACACATACCGCTACCGTTACCCTTTCTCGCGCAATACCATTATCTGAAGAAACCGCCTTTCCCCGTGAGTCTGGAGCACTGGTCTCTATTGAGGGAGAAGATGGCAAAGTTTATAATCTTATGACACAAGGCGATGGTATGTACGAGCTGGCAAATACAGCCTTCGAAAACAATAAGCGCTTCCGACTTCAGGTAAAGACTTCAAACGGGAAAGAATATCTGTCGGACGTTATTACAACCAGGGCCGCACCTCCGATTGGTTCCATTGGGTGGACAGCGGAGTCCGATGGGCTTTCAATCAAAATAAGTTCTGAAGATCTTTCTAATTCGACACGATATTACCGCTGGGAGTATTCCGAGACCTGGCGATATGAATCACACTTTGGCTCAGAATTTAAATTTGAAAATGGTAAGCCTGTTACTCGCACTGCGAGTGAACAACTAAAAACATGCTACCGCACTGAAAATTCTGAACAAATTCTGATTGGAACGACAATGGGCCTGGCGAACGATAAATTCGTTGACCAGCCTGTGGTTTTTGTCCCGGCCGCATCTCCCAAAACAAAGTTTGAATACAGCGCCCTCGTCAAGCAGTTCGCCCTTAGTAAAGAAGCCTATGAATACTGGGAACAATTGCGAACGAACACTGAAAGCTTAGGGGGGCTTTTCGATCCACAGCCTGGAGAACTACGCGGCAACATAAAGAACACTGATGACCCTACTGAACCTGTAATCGGTTTTTTTGATGGCGGAGCCGTTTCTGAAAAACGAGTGTTTATCAAATTTGAAGAACTGCCTCCTCACCTGCGTGTTTATGGGCCTCCTCAGGCTTGTATTGAAAATTTCGTTGAAGTAGATAAAGTGAGTGAGGTTACAGGATCGAATATGCTTACATACGGAGTGTACCAAGGTCCGACACTTATTGGTTACATGTATACAAGTAACGAGTGTGCCGATTGTACGCTGTTTGGAGGCACAACTATAAAACCAGACTTCTGGCTATTCTGATGCTGAGAGAAAAATTGATATCACTGCTTTTTTTGTGCTTTCTCGCAAACAATCCATTTGCGAGAGCGCAATCGTTTGACTCTGTTGCGAGCAAATTCAGGAAGTATCACGAGCACGTTGTTCATGAGAAGGTCTTCCTTCATCTTGACAAAGCCAACTACTTAACAGGTGAAACACTGCGGTTCAAGGCTTATTGTGTGGAAGCCGCCTCAAATGTACCGCTCGATTTAAGCAAAGTGCTCTATGTAGAAATTGTTTCCAGAGGTGGAAAACCGGTGATCCAAACCAAAGTAATACTTGAAAATGGAATGGGTTCCGGCTCAGTTTTCTTGCCAGCAACGTTACTATCAGACAACTATTCCATAGTCGCATACACGAATTGGATGAAGAATTTTCCTAAAGAATTCTTTTTCCAACAAGCTATTGCTTTGATCAATCCATTTAAGCCAATAGAAGCCACACCAAAGACACCACCTGGCAATAACGTGGACATTCAGCTTTTTCCCGAAGGTGGCCGATTACTTTCAGGCGTAGAATCTAAGATTGCTTTCCGTGTTGTTGGCAGCGATGGCAGGGGACTTAACTTCAATGGGGAAGTTATTGACGATAGTGGTATTGGCATCACCAACTTCAAACCCACGAAATTCGGATTGGGTACATTTATGTTTACTGCAGTGGCAGGCAAAAAGTATAAAGTGATAATCACCGATGAACGCGGTGTGCGACATGAGGTCGATTTCCCCGAAGTACATGACAAAGGGTATTCGTTGTCAGTAACAAGGGAAGGCAGTAACTATTCCGCGGTTGTGTCAGCAAAGGACTTTGATGAGCCAGTGGTTCATCTTTTCATTCATGCTAAAAACAAAACATCTTTTTCAGCCACGGCTTATGTCAGAAACGGAGAAGCCTTGTTCACCATTCCGCTAGACAAAATGCAGGATGGAATATCACACGTCACGGCTTTCGATAGCCGGTTGAATCCCGTGGCTGAGAGGTTACTGTATCGAAAACCAGCGAACGCTTCAGCGCTAACCATTTCAACGGATGCGGCATCCTACAGCGGACGAAGAAAAGTCCAAATGAAGCTTGGCCTTAAAAATCTCGCCTCTGCAACTGCGAAAGCAAATATTTCACTTTCCGTTTTCCGAATCGATTCGCTGTCGTATTGGCAACAACAAAACATTGAAACGTTTTTGTCACTCACCTCTGAACTGCATGGCCAGCTAGAATCACCTGAGCATTACCTAACAGCAGGGACGGAGGAAGAATTTGATAATTTGATGCTTACGCATGGCTGGCGGAGATTCTCGTGGGAGAAAGTTCTCACATCAGAATTTAAGTACCAATGGCTTCCAGAGATCGAAGGGCCAATGCTGCAAGGAGTCCTTCTTGACGAAACAGGAAAACCTGCCAGCAACATCACCACTTATTTATCGACACCTTCTCCCAAAGTACAGCTGTACACTTCGACAACAAATGCAAACGGTCGATTCAGTTTCTCCCTGAAAGATATTCACGGGCAGGGAAAAATCTATTTACAAACGAAGTTTACAAAAGATTCCCTTTACGATTTTAGGATTGAAAGTCCTTTTCTGCCAAACTCATCGTCCATCACGACTAGTCCACTCGAGCTTCGGGAAAACGTGAAGCAAACCCTGTTGTCGAGAAGTGTGGCAATGCAGGTGCAGGATGTGTTCAATGAATCGCCTGAGGGCGTTGTAGGATCAGATTCAACTGCATTTTATGGAAGGCCAGACGAGACTTATTTCCTTGATGACTTCACGCGATTCTCGGTCATGGAAGAAGTAATGCGTGAATACGTGAAGGGAGTTTGGGTTCGCAAGCGTCAGAATGAATTTTATTTCATGGTGCTCGACAACGTAAATAAAGCCGTGTTCGATCAGAACCCCCTGGTTCTTCTTGATGGTGTCCCTGTGTTCCGCGTTAATGACATCATGGCTATTAATCCATTGAAAATTAAAAAGATTGATGTACTGACAAAACAATTCTTTCACGGCAAGACCGCCTATGCCGGAATGGTGAGTTTTACCACCTATTCGAATGACCTTGCAGGAATAAAAATGGATCGAAGAAACCTTGTTATCGACTATGAAGGCCTCCAGCAGAAGCGAGTATTCTTCACTCCAATCTATGAAACCGAGCGTCAGCGCAGCAATCATATGCCAGATCAGCGAAATGTGCTACTGTGGATTCCATCGGCTGCCATTTCAGCAGGAACCACACAAATCGACTGCTTTACTTCAGATCTTCCAGGGAACTATGAGATAAATGTTCAGGGTGTTAGCGACAATGGATCACCAGTCAGCGGACGGCATACATTTACGGTTTCCGATTTCAATAATTAGATTTACAGCTTAATTTATTCCGTGGTCCTTAATCGCATTGCTGTTAACATCGCCTTCTTCCTTAATGGATTTATCCTCGCCAATTGGAGTGCGAGACTTCCGCGCATTCAGGAAGTTTATGACGCGAACAATGGAACGATTGCAACCGTCCTTTTCACTATGGCATTGGGAGCCGTGATCGGAATGCCATTCACGGGTTGGGTGATTGTGAAGAACGGAAGCAGAAGAATTACACTGATCGCGTTGATTTTGTATTGTATTTTCGTTCCGCTCATTCCATTTATGCCGAATGTTATTACATTGATGATGCTCTATGCGATCATGGGTGTTACAACGGGAATGCTGGATGTCGCCATGAATGCCCAGGCGGTGATGATTGAGAAAGCTTACCAACGTCCAATCATGACTTCGTTTCACGCTTTGTTCAGTCTGGGCATGATGCTGGGTGGATGGTGCGCTGTGCTCTTTGCAAAATTACAATTCGATTTGTCTGCTCATTTGTCCTCCATTGTAGTTGTATCGCTGATGGCAGCGTTCTGGGTAAGCCGTAATCTCATTCACGACAGGCCGGATGCAAGTGTGAAGCAGGATGGACCGCTGTTTCGGATTCCTAACAAGGCGCTTGTGAGCGTTGGTGTCATTGCATTGTGCTGCATGCTTGGCGAAGGAGCCATGACCGAATGGACTGCGAACTATATGGAGAATGTCGCACTTGCATCCAAGACAATTGCACCGATTGCTTTATCGTCATTTGCCGGTGCGATGTTTCTCGGACGACTTTTTGGCGACAGAATTCGTGCATCGTGGGGTGACACAAAATTAATTATGACGGGCGGAGCTACTGCGAGTGCGGGTCTGCTCCTTGCCGTGTTGCAACCGGAGCCAGCGGTTGTAATTGCAGGATGTTTTCTCGTGGGACTCGGCCTGTCAACGATTGTACCCATAACCTATTCCATTGCAGGAAACGAAAAGGGTCTTCCATCCGGAGTCGGCATATCGATGGTCACTACGGTAGGCTACACCGGATTCCTCTTTGGTTCGCCCATCATTGGGTTCATCGCAGACGCATCAAACTTAAAGGTGAGTTTTTGTGTTGTTATCGTACTCTTTATCATCATGACGTACCTGGGCTTTGCCAGGATGCGTTCACAAAAAGGCTAAATCATGGAAATACAGCACAACCAAACGGAAACAAAAGGAACATTCTACGTTGGAGAACAAAAAAATCCGCTGGCAGAAATGACCTATAGTAAAGCAGGCTCAGATACTATCATCATTGACCACACGCAAGTGTCCGATGCGCTTAAAGGTCAGAGCGCAGGAAAGCAGTTGGTGACTGCTGCAGTTGACTATGCTCGTAAAAATCATGTGAAGATTATTCCCTTATGCCCTTTTGCAAAGTCTGTTTTTGAAAAAGTGAAGGACTTTCAGGATGTACTGAAATAGTCAATTTGCATTTTGTTTTAGTTGGGCGGCTTTCGTTCTGTAAAAGTTACCTTCGGTGCCTGGAAACATCTCACCAAGGCGCACGTAAATGTCAACTTTAGAGCTGTCGTAGCTCAACGCCTCTCGATATAGGTCAACAGCCCGTTGAGTATTATTACTACGATCGTTAAGATACCCGAGCACGTGGCATATCCATGCATTGCGCACACCGGAATCGTATCCCTGATCATACCAATATTTTGCCGAGTCGTAGCGTTGCTGATCATAATAATTGTCACCGGCAAGCTGCATCGCGTCATAGTAATCAGGTGATCGTTTAAGCAGGTTAAATGTTTCATTTAACGATCCGCGGTAATTCCGCTGATAGTATAACGTTAGTGCTTTGTTATAGCGTGCGTATTTATAGTCCGGATCTACGCGCAGCACATTATCAAATTGGTTTACAGCAAGGTCGTATCGTTCGCGACTTAAAGAAAGTATCCCCAATCCATTTAACGCATTGAGATGTTCCGGATCCTTGTCAAGGACTTTCTTGTAATAGTATTCAGCTGAATCATATTGACCATTGTATCTGGCCGCTTCTGCTTTATCATAAAATTCATTGTCTGTTATCACCTCCGCCTCTGTTCCCTCGGCAAAAAAGACAGAGAGCGTTATTACGAAGAAGACGGAGCCGATAATGAGGATCGCCATCATAACAACTTTCCGGTTTGCCTCCTGTTGTCTGGATTGTGGTCGAGGGCTACTCGTTCTACCCGTCTTGGTTTGGTGTAGCGAATTGAGAATATCTTCCACAAAACTTCTAGGGCGCGCGGATTGCTGGTGCCGTGCTCGTGCCTGATACGACTGGTAAGATGGGGAAGCGGATGAAGGTCGAGTGCGATTGTTATACGCGAGGAAAAAGAAAAAAACGGCTGCGCCAAGTGAAGTGTATACGAACGAATCGTCAAGTGCCCAGGTAATCGCCATAACAAAAAGCAAGACAAACCCAATGACAAAATAGGTTTTGGACTTGTTCGATGCTTTTGGTGTGGGGTTTAAACCATCGTTCATTCCCCTAAGATATTAAATTATATTTCCATGTGCGAGATGATTTCGCGCTCATCAATTCGGATGTCATCCTCTCCAACCTCATCAAAAGGATGTTCCAAATGATCCTGAATATTGTCAAGACTGACGAGGATAAAACTGTACAACACGGGCATCACGTACTCAAGTGATGCTGAGAAATCATTAAAGGTGCTAGCGAAGTATGGTCCGTAAATAATTGGAAATACATAGATGAAAACTTTGCTATACGCTCGAAGTGTCACCGGAGTTCGATAATCGTGGATGATCTTAAGGTTATCAAAGGCGATGACCATTTTGCTTACGTACTGACTTATCCTAGAGACTTCACCGCTCTGAACTCCATGTTGCCGCATTTCCATCGTCAGCCGCGACAGCTGGCTGAAGTACGTATATACCCTCTTCTCATTTTGTTTCCATTCGGGTTCGTGCTTGGAGGTGAACATGGCTTTCATTAGCACAATCATCTCACTCACCAGCGATCTAACCTTTTCCGGGAGTTTCGCATCCTGTGTGGTAGTCCAGTCGCGCGTGGCGTAAAAAATAGCCAATGCATGGCCTTTGAAATCGGAGAAGCGCTGAAGCGCTGTCTCCCTTCGATTATAAGCCGAGCCAATTGAAAACACTACCGGAAAAACAATTGCAACCCCAACGAGCATATCGGGAAACTTTGCTGTAAAACCATTTTTGTAACAGACATAGGTGCTGATAATTGAGAGCGCAGTAACGATCAGAGTTTTGTAGTTGATAATCAAAAAGAAACTCTTCAGGACTTTTTTCATGGGGGCGGTTCAATTGAAGGGCAAAAGTTCTAAAAAACAGTCTAAAATGCAATAACCACGAAGGACAAGAAGAAGGCGCGAAGGTCGCAAGGTGATTAACTTCGCGAACTTTGCGCCTCCTTCGAGCACGTGCGGTGCGTCCTTTTTATTCAGCTAAGATTTCAACCTCAACGCGCACGTTCTTCTTCGCGTTGACGCTATGCCTGTCATAAACAGGTCGCTTACCACCCCAGGCTTTTACCTCAATCCGGGACGGCTCAATTCCATTTGCCTCGAGATATTCTTTGATCGTCTCAGCGCGATTATAAGAGAGGTCTTTCGCTGATCCCACACTGTTCGTTGATCCTTCGATCGAAAAGAAATTCTTATCCGGCCCTAAGTTGATAATCTTGCCATGATAGTTTCCATTGGTGTGCCCGTGAAGACGGATTCTATAATGAGGATTTTCGTTGAGCATCTGCAGCAGCTTTGTCAGCTCTGTCTTTGATTCCGGAAGCATCACCGCAGCGTCATTGTAGAAGTATACGTTAAAAAGCGTTGCAATATCACCCATATGATAGCGCACTAAATCAAAATTGATTACGAATGTCGTTCCCATCAAATCCACGTATGACTTCGCTGTATCCGACAATGGGAGAAGGTAGTTTAGTTCGTGCTCTACTTTTCGATATCCAAACGCTTCGCACACCAATTTCAACTTACCCGATTTGGTATTTGGGTTAGGAAGAATCAGATATTCGTTTCCTTTCACCTGTTTCATCGGTTTTTCACGTTCAGCATCGATGACTGTTACCTGGCCTTCAACAATACGATTATTCGTGGAGTTGAACAGGCTGAGAAATACCTCGGTATTCGCGAGTGTTATCTTTTCAAACTGCTTGATTGGAGGATTATCCGTGACCTGGATTGTCGTGGTGCTCGTTGAAGCATACGCTAAAGGTTCGCTCGCGATTGGTTTTTCTTTTGACGGCTCAACGTTTTGCAATGCAGGAGCTTTAACAACTTCAGATGAAACCCCTTGTTGTTGCTGCACGATAACCGCCTTTGTAGTAACCGGAGCTTTTAATTCTCTCACAACCGCGGGAGTTTCAGCCTGACTACCTGCACCGGACGCAATGTCACCAGCCACAACACGCACCCATGCATCTGAAAATTCCTGCGCCTTTCTGGTTTTCAGCATCTCCGCGATGGAAGGTTTAAGTTGATGATGATACGTAAGGTATACGTACCAGTAATTGCGCGTAGAATTAAACCCATAGGACGCTTCGAGTCCCCTCCGCGTTAGAACTTCAGTATAATTTTTTGCTACGTTTTCACGATTTGGCGAGTATGCACCAACAACCACGTAGTACCCAGGAACAAGCTCCTTAGGTTGCTGAGCGCTGGCATGAAAAATTGGACAAACTGCGAGAAGTAACGCGAGGGAGGAGATGTAGGTTTTCATGTAAGGTTAGGGGGTAACTCCAAACCAAATATTGCGAAAATATCGCGATTTTGCAATAGAAATGCCCTAATCGCAGAAAAAAATGCCCTATTTACCTGAGTATGTTTTTAGCCTTTCTAGCAGAAAACCGAGGCCGTATCCAGAGAATTGTACAAGGGTAGATGGAACAGAAAGGGCAGCAACAGCGAGGCTTTTGCTCATTAAAAATGCATGAACGAAAATGCACACCAGATAAAGCGCAAGTAGGCTGACTCCCAGATAAAAGAGTGGAAATGAAATGAGTGGCAGGAGAACAATTCCAATTGCGCCAAGAAAGAATCCAGTTGGAAACCAATGCGTGAGTTTTACCTCGGACGGATACTTCTTTCCGATCAGTGCCCGACCCTTTCCGAAATGAAAAACCTGTTTATAAAATTGACTTAACGAAGTACGTCTCTTATGATATACAAATGCTTCAGGAATTAATCCGATCCGAAAGCCTTTCTCCTTCATCCGGATACTGAACTCGATGTCTTCGGCATAACGATCAAACTGGAACCCACCTGTTTGTTCAAATACAGTCCGCGAGATGCCCATGTTGAAACTTCGCGGCTGAAACCAACCGACATGTTTCTTTCCACCGCGTATCCCGCCCGTTGTAAGCGGAGAAGCCATCGTGTATCCCATGGCCTGCTGAAGCGTTGTGAAACTTTTATGCGCACGATCGGGGCCACCCCAGGCATCGAGCGGTGTCGCAGATAGAAACGCAATAACAGATTCGAAATACGTTGCTGGCAGAATACAATCCGAGTCGAACACAACAAAATAATCTCCGGATGCCCGTTGAAAACCTACGTTTCTACTGGGTCCCGGGCCGGAGTTTGGTTTGAAGATATAGTCGATCTTTAGTTCCGAAGAAAATTTTTCCACGACACTTTTCGAAGTAATCGTTGACCCATCTTCAACAATTACAACATCAAAATTCGAATAGGTTTGACAGGTGAGGCTACCCAAAAGCTCGCTTAATTCATCAGGGCGATTATAGACCGGAACAACAACGGTGAACTTTGGATTGATTAGCTTCATTCGATGACCAAGGTCGGATTTAATAGTTAAGATTTAAAATTTCAGGATGGAATCCAATGCCCGCTAATACTACTGGATTCCCGCTTAACAAAACACCTTTCCGACTTGTCGGAGGTCGCATTATCTTCAAATAAAGAACGCATATGAAAACAACCCATACTCTTCTGTTAATTTTTTTGCTGAGCGGTGCAGTGCTCGGACAGACCAAAGATTACTCAAGCGATGTGAAATCTCCTGAGTCTATTGTTGCAGCCTTGTACGAGGTAATCTCCGGTGAAAAGGGTCAGGCGCGCGACTGGGATCGGTTCAAAAATCTGTTTACAGCAGATGCTAAGCTTATCCCCACGTTTACGAACAAGGAGAGACAGGTAGCTTATCGTGCGATTACCCCTGCTGAATATGAAACATCCTTCACGAAAAGTATTCCTGTCCGCGGCTTCTTCGAACGAGAGATTTCCAATATCACGGAAGCTTACGGAAACATCGTTCACGTGTTTAGCACATACGAAACAACCGAAGAAAAGAATGGCAAAGTAACTATGCGCGGCATCAACAGCATTCAGCTGTTAAAAACAAACGACCGCTATTACGTGGTCAATATTTTCTGGAGCTCCGAAACACCTCAAACTCCCCTCCCCGACAAATACGTGAAGAAATAGTCACAAACGCGGCAGCGGGTGAAGGACTACACCCATTCGTCATTCGTCACTCGTTCTTCGTCATTAATTCAACACATTGACTTTCTTCGGAAGATCATCTTGCAATCCGACTGAATCAATGACAAGATAATCGCGTTTTGAGTGGGATTGCATCGCCAGCATTTCCGCGAGAAATCCGGTGACAAATAACTGCACACCGATAACCACGGCAACTAAGGCTAAATAGAATAGCGGCTGTTCCGTAATATCTCGCTTCAAAAGTGTTTTTGAAATGTAGAGCGAGTCGATCTTATTCCAGAAAAGTTTTAGCGTAAATAAGAATCCAACAAGAAAGGAAGCGAGGCCGAGCGATCCGAAGAAGTGCATTGGCTTCCGGCTGAATCTTCCCATGAACATTATTGAAAAGACATCCAGCAACCCCGTTATGCGCGTCCAGCCGAACTTAGTTCTACCATACTTACGCTCATAGTGAGTGACAACTTTTTCGGTGATCTTGTTAAATCCAGCCCACTTAGCGATGAGTGGGATGTAGCGGTGCATTTCCCCGTACACGCTGATGTTCTTCACGACTTTCGAGTTGTAGGCTTTTAGCCCGCAGTTAAAGTCATGAAGATGTATGCCGGACATCTTCCTGGTGATGTAATTAAAAAACTTGGAAGGGATGGTCTTCGAGATCGGATCATGGCGCTTCTTTTTCCATCCTGACACCAGGTGGTAGCCATCTTCCTTAATCATCTTATAAAGTTCAGGGATCTCGTCAGGGCTATCCTGCAGGTCGGCATCCATGGTGATCACCACCTTACCTTTTGCAGCACGAAATCCAGTTTGGAGCGCAGCGGACTTTCCAAAATTCCGGTTAAACCGGATGCCTTTTACGTTGGCATTATTAAGATGGATTTCCTGGATTTTTTCCCAGGTGCTATCGCTGCTGCCGTCATCGATAATGATTATTTCATAGGAAAAGCCGTGCGCTTGCATCACACGGCTTATCCATTGGCAAAGTTCGGGAAGTGAATCTTCCTCGTCTTGTGCGGGTATTACTACAGAAATTTCCGGATTTAACATTTGACTAATAAGCCTGCTCCGCAGCTTTTTTCTGCGTAAAGATACTTATTATAAGTCCAATAATAACTGTTCCAATGATTCCAAAAACGAGGGCAAAACCAAAAATAGCTTCAGGCGTCATAAACATCGCTGAAATCTGCATAGCCTGATCGATTTGCTCATCAGACATTCCGCGCTCCTGCATTTGCTCAATCTGCTTTTGCTTCGCGCTATCCATGAATGCGGTATCAACGAACTTAATATAGATGTAAGTAAAAACACTGTTGATAGCCGATGAAACAAGCGCAAGCCAGAATGCAATTCCAACCCCCTGGCCATACGACATAAAGCTGCCATTGTTGTCTTTAAAATACTTGTGGGCAAGCACAACTAAAACAATGGTAATTACATATCCTACCCAGCGCCACGCACCTTCCTGCATATCGATACCGGCTGAGGTGAGCGCTAAGAAATAAACGATTCCGATGACGGCCGCGATGAGCCCATAACGAACACCGGCTGAACGTGTTGTAACATTGTCGATTGCTGTGGAGTTCTGTTCCATGATCTTAAGGTTTAGGTTGACGTCTTAAAATTACTGATAAAAGAATCCCGATAAACGTTCCAATCACAAAAGATTGAATGTAATAGTGGAGCGCGAGATCCCCCGCATTAGTCGCAGGAAGGGCTCTGAAATTACTGTCATATGCTTCTTTTCCAATGCGCTCAATCAACTGCTCACGGGCGCCTTCGAGCCTTATCGTGGACTGCCGAATAAACTCAGTCACAAACGATTCCTCCACCGCCCCGAAAACACCGATGATGAGTGATGACGTCAATGCAAAGAACAGCGTAAATAAAAAAGAAGCGATAAGACCTTGCCAGAAGTACAACACTCCCTCATACACATAGTCACGCAATTCTTTGAGTGCGAAGAAAATAAATATCCCGAAAATGAAAATTCGGAAATCAAGGTAGATCTCGATGAGAAAAGGATGTTTCCCCATGAAAAACAATCCTATTACAAGAATGGCCCCAAGAACACCTGCAATAGCCCCGTACCGCAGCGGTACTTTTACAATCGGTCGCATATTTAATGATCAAACCAATGGCGTGAATTGTTGAATACGGCAACTGCCTTACCCTTCAACTCCTTACCAAACCACGGTGAATTTTTAGATTTTGAAAAATTTGACCTGTCGTCAAGAACCCACGTCCTGTCTGGGTCGAATAAGGTGAGATTAGCTTTCGCACCTTCATCGATAGTCGGAACTTCAATACCCAGAACCTGCCTTGGACCCGCAGTCACTTTTGTAATTAGTGTCGGCCAGTCAACATGTTTTGACAACGCAGTGAGGTGCGCGCCAAACGTCTGAAGGTTGATGATGCCAAATTCTGCCAGATCAAATTCCAGGTTCTTACTTTCATCATCATGAGGAAGGTGCCCGGAGCAAATTACATCGATCGTTCCGTCTTTCAGCCCTTTGATCAGCGCATCATTATCCGCCTTTTCCCTTAGCGGTGGACTGACTTTGTAATTGGTGTCAAAGTCAGAAAGCAGGCTATCATCAAACAACGGTTGATAAGCCGTGATATCGCAACTCAATTTTAATTTTCTTTTCGCTGCCCGTACAAGCTCTACCGATTTTGCTGTCGATATTTTTGAAAGGTGAAGTTTTCCACCCGCGTAATTCAACAGCTCGATGTGCTTGCCGATCACGATTTCTTCCGCAATCCGCGGCATTCCTTTCAGACCGAGTCGCGTACTGTTGACGCCCTCATGCATCTGGCCGAAAAGATTCAACCACGTATCTTCCGGATGATCGATCAGTACTCCGTTGAACTTTTGAAGGTATTGCAGTGCCTTAAGCAAAATGTCTGTATGCCAGATCGGTTTTAATCCATCCGTGAAGGCAATAGCACCGGCCTCATGCAAGTCAATCATCTCCGTGAGTTCTTCGCCTTTATTATTTTTTGTCACAGATGCCATTGCATGAATTTGCAGGAGACGATTTTCATTGAGGCGCGTGATGTAACTAAGTTCGTTCTTTGTTTGAACGGAAGGTTGCGTATTGGGAAGCATGGCCAGTTCCGTAAAACCACCTGCGAGCGCTACTTTTGCAGCGCTTACCAGATCTTCACGGTGCTCGAGACCTGGGTCGCCAATGAATGTTCCAAGGTCAAACCATCCAACCGAGAGCAGCATTCCGTCTGCTTTTACGACCTTGTCAGCCGAATAATTTTTTTCACCAATCTGCTCGATACGGCCGTTGTTGATTAATACATTTTTTTCTTTTTGATGAAAGGAAGAACCCGGATCGAGAATCAGGGGTGATTGAATCAGAATTTTCATCTGTGTTAGCGGGTGTCAGATTTGTGCAGTGGAGCAGTTCAAAAACTGCAAACCTATTTCAGAAACCGGATCAGGAGCACTTCGACCAAAAGGAAGAAAAGAGCCAGCATGATCGCATACTTCCACAAAGGTTTGCCCAAATATCTTGCTTTTATTTCGTTGCTGAAAGCTTCTGAGGATTCAGCTTCGAAAATACTTACATTTTTTCCATTGCCCATCAACTCCTTCATCTCATTGCCTTTGAATTGCTCCAGGAGTGATTCGGCCTTATCAAGGTTGAACGCCAGCAAACTTACCGTATCGCGATTAGCCACCACTTGATAAAACCCCTGGTTCATTGAGAATTTAGGAATCTCAAGAAAACTAACTTCGCCAACTCTTCGCTGCGATGGAACGATTTCCTGTGCACCCACCAGTCGTAGTTCCTGATCCGGAGCAATGCTATCGAGGCGGAGTGTGATGAAGTCTTCGGCTAGTGTATGATAAAGTCTTGCGTCATTCTTTTTGCTACCGCCTGCGATCCGATACATGACGGGAACAAACAAAGCATGATTGTAAAAATCTGAAAATCCCGCTTTCAACGGACTGGCAAGCAGGTAAAGCGTTCCTCGCTGATCAAGTCTTGACAGAAAGGGTGCATCGTTCTTAAATCGCAAAATAGCAGAGCCATCTGCACCCCACTCGAGCATCCGGCTTGCGCGCGGCATGGCAATCGATACAGAGCGCTCTTCAAAAACATTTGCAAAAAATGGATTGTTGAAATCAGGCTTATCAAGCTCTTGCGTATCGGGTTTTGCCGGAGCAACACGGACCATTCCATTACCGGTCATCTGCTGATAACTTTGAGCGTCTGCATTTGTTCCGGGTACCAATAGCACCGTGCCTGTTTCATTGAGGTAATTTCGCAGGCTCATGCTGAGGGAGGGATCGATGCGATCGAGCCCGTTCACCACAACAAGGTCGGCCTGATTTAGCAAGCTGTAGTTGAAGTTGTTAACAGAAAAACTCTGAAAATTGAATACCTGTTTGTTGCCGAATACGCGTTGCACGGGAGTGGTTTCAGTACCTGGCTTTATTTCGACAATGTTGATTTTATCGCTGAAGTTCAGGCCAAGGTAAAACGTGTTATCGAAACTAATGGGAAAATCATTGAAGGATACGACCGCTTTTGTCATTCCGGAAATCCCACCCGTCAGTTCAAAACTTGTTTCAGCAACACCTTTCGGTGGAATGGAAATCGTTGCGGTCCCGGCCTGAACATTATTCAAAGTTAGTTTGAGATTCAGCTGATCCACATCGGAGTCGCCATCGTTGCGAACTTTTACCGTAAGAATGTTTCGCTCTCCGCCCGCAGCAAACGGATTGTCGAGGTAGGCGGTATCTAAGAAAACATTTGGTTGATTTGAGAACGCGATTGGTACGAGGTGCCAGCGCGATGAGCTATCCCATGAAACAGGAATTGCGCCTGCTGTGGATTTTTGAAAATCCGAGATCCAGAAAAATTCGCGCGACCGGTTTGTTCCATCTTGTTCCAATCGTTGTTTAATCTCCTCAACGGACCGGCTAACAGGCGAGATGCGGATCTGGGCCAGAATGTCAAGTGCTTCGGTCCGGGTTTTGAACGTATTGGAGAACGGAGCAAAATCGTTTGTGAGGATTTTGTAGCGCGTGTCCTGCGGGAATAGCTCGACAATTCTTTGTGCGAAGTTCAGCGATGCATCCAGACCACGCGTGCGGTCTGGCATCTGTGCAGACATGCTTTGCGAGTTATCGATGTAAAGGCTGATGCTCCTTCCGTTGCCCATTTGTTCCTCCGCGGGAATAATCGGCTGTGCGAATGCAAGTACGAGAAACGTGAGAAGGAGAAGACGTGAGGCAAGAATCAGGTAATGTTTCAGCCTACGCTTGGCAGTCGTCACTTCCTTGACCAGCTTCAAAAACTTAGTATTGGAAAAATAGATACGGCTGGTCCTGCGGAAATTGAAGAGGTGGATGATTACTGGTATAGCAAGCACCCCCAACGCCCAAAGAAATGATGGATAAAGAAACGTCATTCCGCCCAAAGATAATCGGCTTTGGCTATTGTAAGCCACCGATCATTTAAAAGTTTGGAGATTTATGGAGGAGCGGAATGGCTGTTTGGAGGGTGGAGCCACTGATTTCGTAAAGCCCCGATTTTGAAATTCTTGTATCCTGCTTCAAGCTTGTGGCGTTTGGCCGTCCCCTTTTTGCCATAATGCTTGTCCTTAAATTCGTCAAGTGTCAGGAGTTTACTTTTTTTGTTTTCATCCTCGCCATTTATCTTAATCGCTTTCTCAATTTCCTTTTTGGATTAGCGAATGTGCGTCCCATATTCACCGAGATGGGTGACCTACCTGCAACCTTTATCGGTAGTATTCCCTCCCCTTATCGCTTACAGAATAATATCAAAAAGCCCGGCCTACACGAGACCGGGCGAAGAAAGAAGTGGGCTACAATGTCCATTCATTCTACTCTCAAAGGACTACCAATCGCGCTTCTGTCCTAAGATTACTAGCGCTTATGATCTTCTCCTAGTAGATTATCAAAGAGATAGTCGCAAGTTGCAACCACCTCTCTCCTCTTCATTTAAAATAATCGGCAGCAACATCAGTCAGCTGAATAACTTCTTTACTTATCCTTTTTGTTTCCCAAAAGCAACATATCATTGAGGTTGATCTCCGTAATATATTTTTTCTCACCATTGCTTTCATACACACGGTGCACAAGCTTCCCCTCCACGGCAATCTCATCACCTTTCTTCACGTACTTCTCAATAACGCCAACCACTTTACCCCACGCCACGATATTGTGCCATTGGGTATCTTCTACTTTTTCACCTTTCTGATTCTTATACGAATCGGTTGTTGCCAGCGAGAATGTGGCTCGCTTTTGTTCATTGTACGTCTTAATCTCAGGATCCTTGCCAAGGCGTCCAATCAGATGAACGCTGTTTCTCATACTTTTCATAACACTTAAATTTTAGTTTCTTTTTTTTCGTCAAAGGATCTTCCGATGACGAGACAAAGGTTGCATGAGAAAATTTTTTGACTTGTTCATTAAACGTGTAGTTTCGATTATATTCGTGTTTATCCGTTTACAAACGGTTAGTAAAATGACCACTCCTGAAAACCAGACCTGCTATGAATGTGGTTCGCGACTCAAGGGACGTGCTGACAAGAAGTTTTGCTCTGATCAATGCCGCGTAACATTTAATAATAATCTCAAACGCGAGGAGAACCGGGTCATGAGTCACATCAATAACATCTTGAGGAAGAATAGAAATATTCTACGCAAGCTGAATCCCCAGGGAAAGAATCGCATCAGCAGGGAACGGATGAATGAAGCCGGTTTTAATTTTACATACTTCACCAGTACATACACCACCAAAGAAGGCGCAAAGTATTTCTACTGTTACGACCAGGGATATCTTCCTATTGAGAAAGACCAATGCCTTCTTGTGGTCAAAAAAGATTTTGCCTCATGATACTAAATCTGATTTCCGGCCCGCGCAACATCTCCACCGCGATGATGTACTCCTTTGCACAACGCTCCGACACCACGGTTTTGGATGAACCCTTCTATGCGGTATACCTGGAGAAGAGTGGAGCACTGCATCCTGGCCGTGACGAAGTGTTAAAATCACAGTCAACGAGCGAAGACGTTGTGCGAAGCATGATTGTGAATCACACCACAAGTCCAGTGTTGTTCATTAAGAATATGGCGCATCACATGGAGGTTATGGAGAAACCATTTTTTGATAACTCGGTTAATATTTTTCTCATCCGGAATCCTAAGCAGATTATCGCAAGCTACGCGCAGGTGATCGAGAAACCCGTGATGCGGGATATCGGCATCGAATATCAGTCCAAGCTATTCGAGCAACTCGCGCGAGAAAACAACAAGGTGATTGTGCTTGACACTGGGCGGGTATTACAGAATCCGGAAACGGTATTGAAAAAACTTTGTGATGCAGCCGGGATTCCGTTTGAATCATCGATGCTTCATTGGAAGAAAGGACCAAAACCTTACGATGGTGTGTGGGCTAGTCATTGGTACACGAACGTTCACAACTCGACTGGGTTTGAAAAACAAAATACCAGTGAACGAGTACTTCCTGCGCATCTTCAAACCCTCTACGAGCAGGCCCGAGGTTACTACGAAAAACTGTTACCATTTTCGTTAAAAGCTTGATTCTTAAGGAAAATTACTCTTACTTTTACTTCACGCCTCGCTTTACCGCCCTCAGAGGCAGCGTATAAACCCACTTGAACGGCTCGGGAGTTGAGCTTTGGTGTATGTTACAAAAATTCAATCCTAAGAATAGCTCAATCTATATTCATGTTGGCGGCAAACTCTTGCCTCGTGAGGAAGCCAAGGTCTCTGTTTTTGACAGCTCCGTACAAGGGGGAGATGCGGTATGGGAAGGGTTGCGCGTATATCAACAAGGCATCTTTTGTCTCACAAAACATCTGGATCGGCTTCACGCTTCAGCCCATGCGTTGGCGTTTGCTCATGTTCCCTCCCATGAAGAGATCAAGAAAGCAATAGCCGAGACGTTGAAAGCCAACGGCATGACGCACGATACGCATATCCGGCTCACGTTAACCAGGGGAGAGAAAGTTACGTCAGGGATGGATCCACGCTTAAACACAAAAGGTCCCTGCCTGATTGTACTGGCGGAATGGAAGCCTCTTGTCTATGATAACGACACGGGTATACGCGTTATAACATCTTCTCAACGAAGAAATTCACCTCAATTCTTAGATTCTAAGATTCATCACAATAACTTGTTGAACAACATTCTTGCAAAGATCCAGGCCAACATCGCAGGGGTTGACGCTGCCGTCATGCTGGACGACCACGGCTTCGTCTCTGAGCTGAATGACGTCAACATCTTTATGGTGAAGGACGGAGTTGTTTTTACACCGCATGCTGATTCCTGCCTTCATGGAATCACGCGCGGTCTCACGATAGAACTATGCCAGGAACTCAATATACCAGTAGTAGAAAAAAATCTTTCGCTTACCGAATTTTATAATGCCGATGAAGTGTTCGGGAGCGGAACGATGGGAGAATTGACACCGGTGATGGAAATGGATGGAAGAAAGATCATCAACCGGTCGGGACAGAAAATTTTGAAACGGGTCCAGGAGAAATTTCACTCGGTGATCCCCCGTTACGCAGAAACCCTTACCCACTAAATCATATGGCTAAAAAAAACAACTCCATTAAGTTTCTTTCCGGTGAACGCTGGAAAGAGCTTCCCTTAAAGAAAGGGGTGACCACGAAACGCTATGCAATCTCCAATTATGGCAGAATTGTAAGCTTCAAAACCAAAATTGAAGAAGGCTACATCCTGCGCCCGCGACTGACACAAGGTTACCCATCGGTAACCATCGGCAGAGAGGCGAACCGGCAAAACTACTACCTTCACCGACTGGTCGCAGAGCACTTCTCAAGCAAACCAAGCAATAAACACGAATTTGTTATTCACCTGGATCACGTCAAGGACAATAACAAGGCCGGTAACCTGAAGTGGGTGAAGCACGATGACCAGATCAAGCACGCCCTCAAAGACCCGAATGTAAAACTTCGTCAAAACCCTTCCGAGGGACCGAAACTCACGGCAGGAAAAGTGAAGCTTATTAAGAAAGCATTGAAAGCAAAAGCTCAACCTACATTGAAAGCCCTGGCGAAACAGTTTAAAGTGTCCGACATGCAGATTCACCGGATAAAAACGGGAGAGAACTGGTCTCATGTCCAGGTTTAATTTTAAATGTTTGATTTTAAATTTTACATTTACCAAGCCCTGACGCATAGTTGGGGCTTCTTTTTTTGTAGCGACCAAGGCACTAGGGACACTAAGGAACACAAAGGGAATTTTCTTTGTGTTCCTTGGTGCTCTTGGTGGCTTTGTGGCTATAAACTATCTTTATCTCAAGTCGTAAATCAAATCGCTTATGAAACCATTTCTCTCCCTCGTCATCGTGCTAATTTCGTTGACTGTCGTTGCTCAAGCCCCGAAGCCTGTCAAGACGATAACGCCTGCAGCGAAACCGGAAGAGGTCGGGTTTTCCAGTGAACGATTGGGGAGAATTGATGCGATGCTAAACGACTACGTGAAGAACCAGCAAATTCCGGGTGCAGTCGTGTATCTCGTTCGCGATGGAAAAGTCGCGTATCACAAAGCATTCGGTTACAGTGATGTTGATAAAAAAACAGCCTTGAAGAAGGATGACATTTTCAGGATCGCTTCTCAAAGCAAGGCCATCACAAGTTTGGCGGTGATGATGCTTTGGGAAGAAGGTAAGTTTTTGCTAGATGAACCTGTATCGAAATACATCCCGGAATTCAAGTCTCCGAAAGTGTTGAAGACATTCAACGCTGCGGATTCAACATACACAACGGAACCAGCAAAAGGCGAGATCACGATTCGTCAGCTGCTCACGCATTCATCCGGGATAGATTATGCTGCGATTGGCAGTACAGAATTCAAAAGCATTTACGCAAAGGCGAAAGTACCAAGCGGGATTGGGAACGATAAAGATGTGCTTGCGGACAAAATTAGAATACTGGGTCAATTACCAATCAAACACAATCCAGGTGAACGATGGACCTATGGACTAAACCATGACGTTCTCGGTTATCTAATTGAAGTATGGTCAAAAATGTCGTTCGATCAATTCCTACGCACGCGAATTTTCGAACCGCTCGGAATGAATGACACCTACTTCTATTTGCCGAAAGACAAACACGCTCGACTTGTTGCGTTGCATCACGACAAAGAAGGGAAAGTGGTTGTTATGAAAAACACCGCTTATGATGGTGTTAATCCAAACTATCCGAACCTTGCTGGAACTTATTTCTCAGGCGGTGCCGGATTGTCGTCAACTGTGGAAGACTACGCGAAGTTCTTGCAAATGTTTCTGAATAAGGGTGAGTACAATGGAGTGAGACTGCTTAGCAGAAAGACGGTCGAACTCATTATGACTGACCAACTGCCTGCACTCGACAATGAATATGGATTAGCGTTCGGACTTGAGACGTTGAAGAATGATCACCAGTCGGTGTTTTCAGCAGGCACATTTTCGTGGGGAGGTGCGTTCAACACACACTATTGGGCAGATCCAAAGGAAAGACTGATTGGATTGATCTACACCAACATTTTTGCAACGCAACACTGGCAAATAGGCGAACGTTTCAGAACGCTCACCTATTCGGCCATTGCAGATTAGCTTTCGCTAACTTTGATCTCTTTATGATATCCGTTCGCCAGCCTGTTGAAAGGCAGGTTTACTACTATCTCTTCATTTTCAAGACGCGCTTTAATCTTGCTGATGTCGATGTAGTACGGAACGTTCCGGTTGTACACAAACCTCGGCAACTGAATAAGCTTGTCGCTGCTAACGATGTTGATGAAATAAAATATCGATAGATTATTGTTATGAACTTCGACATGGATATCATCAAGTTTGATCCCGGGAACTTTCAAACGAATTTCCCGAAAGTCTTCATAATGCGCCAAATTCAGCTGCGGTTCGCTAGTGCCACCGTTCACTGTATTCAGAACATCAATAGACGTTATCAGATCTAAATAATTTGTCCTTTTCATTTTCAATTTTCTCCTTCTCATACCAACTTCACAAGAGTGATACCATTTTTACAAATCCGACAAAACGGCAACTATAAACGCCATAATGACTAACCCTTGATTCAGTTGCTGCCAGATTTTGAAAATATCGCTTATTTAAAAAGCGGATCTCCTATCCAGCTTCAAGCGTTTAACATACTTACTCATTCAAAAATCTTATACCATCTTCAGCCGTTCAGGCCGGTCCTCACTGGAACATTACCGCTCGATCTTTTCGTTCCAGGCAAAAGTGATCTTGATATTATTATTGAATCGGATCGTCTGCAGATAATGGAGCGAAGATTACTCGATGAATTCAGCAACAAGAAAAAGCTGACAACCAAACTAATGATGATTCAAAAGCGGCCAACACTTGTATGTAGATTTATTCAACAAGACTTTCCTATTGAGATCTTTTGCCAGCCGGTTCCAGTGAAGCAGCAACTAGCCTATAGGCACATGGTGATCGAACACTGGCTTTTACAAAAAAGTGGTCCAGCGTTCAGGCAGCGCGTCCTTCAATTAAAACAGGGTGGAATGAAAACAGAACCGGCTTTTGCGGCAGCACTGAATCTCGAAGGAGATCCCTACCAGGCGCTACTCAAGTTCGAGCAGGACGAAGCCTTTAGAAAGTTTATTCTTTAAATCTCAGCTTGAAGAACAACAACGTAGAGGCTAACATCAACGTGACCATGTTTGCTGCGATTACAGGAATATCTTTCACGATGATTCCGTAGACAAGCCAGAGAAACACCCCGAGGCAGAAAAGAGAGAACATTCCAAGAGAAAGATCTTTAGCCGACCGCGACTTCCACGTCTTGATTACCTGAGGCAGAAAAGCTGCCGTTGTTAACCCGCCTGCTGCCAATCCTAAAAGTTGAACACTGTTCATAAAAAATAATTTACACTCAAAGATAACGGGTCGTATCATACAAGGTTGTCAAATGTAATTTTCATTGGTTTTTTGTTAATGCTATCGATTGCAGGAAATCTCTCTCGCCTTCTATTGCATCCGTCATCCACAGCGAAGCGTTGGCCATGAGCGCGTGGGCGAAGGATCTTTATGCGCACCCACTATGTGCGAGCTTGCGTGAGCGATGGAAGTGGAAACCCCGCAGTTGCGTTGGCTATTGGGCGATGGCACGAGGAGTTGCAACGGACAGCGCGACCCGCGCGGTGGTCAGTGCGGGGGAAGGGGCACGCACATCATTCAAGTATTATGTATTAAGAACAATGTTTGTGCGTTTTCCGATCCATCGCACAACCGTTTCGCCCGACTTTCGAGACATCGTTCACCGCCTGCTTGCAGCGTGGAGCTTGAAGCTTGCAGCCCTCGTTCGTAGGAACATTTCCAGTGAGTTGATTGGATGTGTTTGAGAGCTTGGCACACCTTTTACCTCCTTGCTTTCCATGGCCAAAGATCGTCCACCACTGAGGCATCGCGACTATCTCAAGATCGCGAAAGACTACGAAGCAGCTGCTTCTGTGGCGAATCTGACCTATGTCAATGATAAGGAACCGGGCATTAGCCGCGTTAAGAAAGGTAAAGGCTTCTGCTACCAGGTTGACGGAAAAGCTCTGGCGGACGAGGCAACACTTGATCGCATAAAAAAATTAGTAATTCCTCCTGCATGGACGAACGTGTGGATCTGCAAATCAGCGAATGGTCATATCCAGGTAACGGGCTTCGATGTGCGCGGAAGGAAACAATATAAATATCATCCACGATGGACTTCGATTCAACAAGAAACAAAATTTCACCGGATGTATCTTTTCGGAAAAGTGCTTCCGCAGATCAGAAAGAAAATGCAGAAAGACATTGCACAGGCAGGCTTCCCCGAATCGAAAGTACTCGCGAGCGTGGTGGGCGTGATGGAGCGAACATACATCCGGGTCGGCAACAATGGCTATGAAAAACTGTATGGTTCATATGGACTCACCACACTCAAGAACAAACATGTTGAAGTTAAAGGAGACACGGTGACATTTTCTTTCAAGGGAAAAAAAGGTGTGTATCATAAAATTTCGCTGAAGAGCAAAAAGTTTGCACGCATCATCAAACAATGTAAGGCAATTCCCGGCAGTGAGTTGTTTCAATACTACGATAGCAATGGCGAACTGAGGAAAGTAGATTCCGGCCAGGTGAATCAGTACCTCAAGGAATGCGCAGGTGAAGAAGTAACCACAAAAGATTTTCGCACCTGGGCCGGGACACTGATGATGATGCGTATTCTTCGCATTGCACCTCCGTGCGAAAAGCAAACAGAAATTCAGAAGATCATTGTCGATGGATTCAAGCAGGTAAGCGAACGACTTGGCAACACCGTAGCGGTGTGTAAGAAATACTACGTGCATCCAGAACTCGTCAATCTATTTCAACAAAATCAACTCGCAAAAGTATTCGCTAAAACGCCAACTCCTTCAGA
Source organism: Chryseosolibacter sp. (assembly GCA_036402115.1). Lineage (GTDB taxonomy): Bacteria > Bacteroidota > Bacteroidia > Cytophagales > Cyclobacteriaceae > Chryseosolibacter. The sequence continues at coordinate 2,298 of DASWTM010000266.1, read as the reverse complement.
TTCAGAATCCGGCCTTACATCAGAAGAGGCGCTGCTCATGCAGATCCTGAAACTCATTCAGAAAGAACAGGCGAACCCGAAAGTCACAGAAAAGCTGTTGAAGGAATCGATCCGAAAGCAAGCGCGAAAGATTTCGAAACGCGCGCTGGCAGCGTAGTCACTCCATATATATATGTCATGATAGCCAGTGCTCCTCCCCGAAAAGGAATGGTAATTTTTTTCACCGGCATTGAGAAATCAATGGCCGAAATCGTTTGTAATTTCCAAACAATTGATTTACCTTCATTTACTCGCCTAAAAAACCAATCGCTATGGGGAAAGTCAGAAATATCATTCAGACAAAGGGCAATGCAGTTTTTTCCATTCCGTCAAACACGACAGTGTACAATGCCCTGGAGACCATGCTTGAAAAAAGTATCGGTGCGCTTCTCATCGTAGACAACGGAAAGTTTGTTGGGATTTTCACTGAACGTGATTACGCGCGCAAACTTATTCTTAAAGGAAAAGCCTCGAAAGAAACACTCATTCGCGAAGTCATGACCGAACATCCAATTACCGTTACTCCGGAGTCGAGTATCGAAGATTGCATGAAGATCATGACTGATAAAAAAATCCGCCACCTCCCCGTTATGGAGAATGATAAACTTGCCGGATTAATTTCCGTGGGTGACGTGGTGAAATTCATCATCGAAGAACAGAAATTCATTATAGAGAACCTCGAACAGTACATCACGCATTAAGCGTAGTATTGGAACCAACTGTCTTCACGTAGACAGGCAAATCGTGCTCGGATAGCGTTGTGATTATTTTAAGGTATTGATCTAAATCGGGTTTGCTGGAGGCAAACATGTTTTGGACAGCTTAAAGGAAAACACGGAAATGATATGGCCCATACTGGTTTATGGCGCCATAGTTCTGAGCCTGGTATTAGCAATGCTGGGCCTTTCTTTTATATTGGGGCAGCGTCACAAAGAACACGCGACCGATGAGCCGTATGAGGGCGGCATTCTAAGCACTGGTTCTGCGAGACTTCGCTTCTCTTCCCAATTTTATCTGATTGCTATGCTCTTCGTCATCTTCGATGTGGAGACAATATTCATCGTCTGTTGGGCAATCGCATTCAAACAACTTGGCTGGTATGGATACATCGGTGTGATGGTGTTTGTCATTCTGCTTTTCGTAGTGCTCATCTACGAATGGAGAAATGGCGCGCTGGACTTCGGGCCCGATGGCGGCAAAATCCTGAAAGCCTATAAGAAGATCATCAGCAGCAGCAAAACAAAGGATAACATTGATAAGGCTATGCTCGGCAGAGTCAAGACGGTGAAACCAAAAGAAGAAAGTGAATCCGTTGTTTCCTGAAATAAACTTATTGAAGGGCAGTAAGTGTAATGTGCAGGGGCAACTAAACAATAGAAATTTATGAAATGGTGGCTCAGCAAACCCGATGAACAAGCCGTGAAAGGCACAAGCTCGATGGAAGAAACCATCAAGCAAAGCATCATGCTTACCACCGTACAGGATCTTCTCGCGTGGGGAAGAAAAAATTCAATGTGGCCATTCCACTTCGGTCTGTCGTGTTGCTTTGTAGAAATGGCAACCAGCATGACTCCGAAATACGATGTTGCGCGCTTTGGTGCAGAAGTGATTCGAGGCACTCCGCGCGAAGCCGATGTGATGATCATCGCTGGAACTGTATTCATCAAAATGGCCCCCATCATCAAGCGCCTCCACGAACAAATGATGGAGCCGCGCTGGGTGATCTCTATGGGATCGTGCGCGAACTCCGGTGGCATGTATGATATCTACAGCGTTGTGCAGGGCGTTGATAAATTTTTACCAGTGGATGTCTATGTACCCGGTTGTCCGCCAAGGCCAGATGCCTTTATGGAGGGCCTCACGCTCTTAGCAGCATCGGTGGGAAAAGAGAGACGACCATTGACGTGGACCATCGGAGATCAAGGTGTAATTAAACCAGAAAAAATAGATGTAAAAGTGAATCGCGTTGAAAAACGCAGGGCCATGACAACATTCAGATCTCCGGATGAGATTTGATTACAAACCGAAAAAATGATTACTAACAATAACGAGTGAGACCTGTGCTAGTGATGTAAGTGTTTTGAAACTATAATCTCCGGGCACCAGCTGTGTCTGGAATATGTATGGAAAATAAAAACGATCTAACGGAGCAATTGCGTTTAGCGTTCGGTGATATCTTCACAGAACAGCAAACCAAAGATGAGATCCTCACCTTGTGGCTGCCGTTGGAGCGTTTGAAAGAAGTGCTCGCGCACCTCA
>DASWTM010000265.1:0-47885 GCA_036402115.1 Chryseosolibacter sp. | reverse complement strand
ATTCAGGATCGTGAGTGCGGGAAATTTGAATGTGAGTGGCTTACCTGCTACAGGCACTAACTCCGTAATCTTTGCTTTATCATCTTCCACAAGGATGGGTGCTTTATCTAATGGAAGTCGCTCGCCATGGGCAATGTGTCCCCAGCGGCTGTCATCCGCCACGAGGTGTTTCGGATTCTCGCTACCGGATCTTGCACCTAGCAAAATTGGTCCACGAAGAATTGCTATGTAGGAGGGAACATTTGGAAGTTGCTCAATTCTATTCTCCATCGGCAGCGTCACCTTCACGACATCACCTTTCTTCCATTGACGATCAATGGCAATGTATGATGAAGGATGCGCTGAATGCTGGACCTCCTTACCATTGACAGTCACCCGCAGTGCGCCATCTTCGACCCACGCTGGATACCGGACCATTAACGTAAAACGCGAATTTCCCTCATCCACTCTCAGTATGGTTTCTTCTTCCTCTGGAAAGTTAGTCTCCTGAGTGATCCTGACTTTTTTCTCGCGCCAATTCAATTGCGAAGCAACAAACAGGTTTAAGAAAAGAGAATCGTGGTTATGCGTGTAGATGAATTCATTGTACTTGCTGTGGTTTTCCATTCCGCTTCCGACACAACACCACATCGCCTGGTTTGGTGAGGAATAAACCCTGTAGTGTTGTGGACGCGCGGGTGTGAAGTATACGTAACCGCCATGCTCAGGATGCTGGGAGGAGAGAATATGATTGAATAAGGCGCGCTCATAAAAATCTATATACCTGGCGCTAGACTTCGCTCTGAAAAGATGCTCAGTTAATTTGAGCATATTATAGGTGTTGCAGGTTTCGGGGCCTTCTACATCATTGACGAAATCACTACAGGCAGCCGGTGATGGAAAAAATTCCCTTCTGCTGTTTCCACCGAACGCAAGGGTGCGATGAGTCGTAACCGTTTCCCAAAAAAAACTTCCTGCCCTGGCGTACATTTCATCGTTAGAAACTTCCGCTATCCGCTGAAATCCTACGGCCTTCGGTACCTGCGTATTCGCATGCTTGTTATCAAGATTATCGGTCGATGCGCTCATCGCGTTGAGCAACATTTTATGCGAAAACCGTTGTGCAGCTTTTAGATACGTTGGGTCTTTGGTTAGGTGATAAGCATCGGCAAAAACTTCGTTCATACCACCGTGCTCTACGTCTAACATGGATTGCATCTGGTCGTCATTCAATCCGCTGGTAATATTGATTCCCCAATCGCAAAACTTTAGAAATATCGCTTTCGCCTCTTCATTGCCGCCATAGAGCCATGCGTCCCGGAGACCTGCATACATTTTATGAACATTATACCAGGGTACCCACGCAGCGCGATATTCACTGAAGTCGCCTGTTTTAAGTGCGGACCAAATCACACTGCTTTTCGGCACACCACCAGCATAGCCTTTGCCCCAGTCTGCATTGTTCTTCGAATTGGCTTCCTGACTCGCTGCCATTTCGGATACTACATAATCCATTTTCTTTTTGCAATCGACATTGCCAGTAGATGCATAGCTCATGGCAAGTGCGGATAAATAATGGCCACCCACATGACCATCTAATCCTTCCCAATTGCTATAACCTTTGGCTTTCTCGGGAAGACCCGCTTCTTTACGGAATGGCGCCAATAAACGATCTGCATCATATTCGAGCAGAACTTTAATGTTTAGATCTCGCGCCTGTTTGAAGGGACCTTCCAACAATGACACGTCTCCCAAGCCAAACATTTGCGGATACAGTTTCTGTTGTGCAAAAGAGACCGTTGCGATCGACACACCGCAAATGACGATGATTGTTAAGATTATACTTTTCCGCATGGTGGTGAGTCTTTTAGTGTCGGGGATACGTCATGTTTTTTGTGGTGTTCTAAACAAGAATAAGTGTAATTTATACAATTGTAATGTCTTAGGCTTGGAAAAGCAAGTGAAATGTCATACCATTAAGTATTCGATTTTTCTGTTTCCGAACACTATCAGAGATTGATTGGTTAAAAAGTCACCCGCCAATTTACAAAGAGCTGGTAAACGCCCTCGGCTTCGAATACATCGCACCGATGGCTGGGCAACACAGGATCTGCGATTATACACCAAGGGATGGATGCTATGGGTAACGTTAGCCACGAGGGGCTATAGTTGCAAGCAGCCTGCTAATTGAAGGTCCTCCTGAATTGTAGCGGGGAAAGATTGGTCTTTGCTTTAAATAATTTATTGAATGAGGAAAGGTGTTCAAAGCCGAGTCCAAATGCAATTTGGCTGATCGTTAAATTGGTCGTAGCGATTTTCTCCTTAGCCTTCTCAACAAGCTTCTCATGTATATGGTGCTGCGCGCTTTGCCCAGTCAAGCTCCGTAACATATCACTTAAATAGCTTGGTGATAAGTTCAAAGTTTCAGCTAAGTATTGAACAGTTGGAACCCCCCGTTCCACCAGCGTTTCATCTTCGAAATATTCGTCCAGAATGTTTTCGAAGCGTTCCAGAAGACTGTTATAGATTGGTTTGCGCGTAATGAACTGTCGCTTATAGAATCGATTGCTATAATTTAGCAATGTTTCAATTTGTGAGATGATAACATCATGACTAAAGTCATCGATCCGGTTTTGAAGTTCTTCATCGATGTTTTTGAAAATGGATATGATCGTCAGCTTTTCTTTTTCCGAAAGATGCAAGGCTTCGTTGACTGAGTAGGAGAAGAATCCGTATTGTTTTATTTTCTTTGCCAATGGGTAATTCAGGAAAAAATCCGGATGAATAATCATCGTAAAACCGGCATGATCATCCTGGTGATCACCCGCTCCGGAAACCTGATTAGGCCCTTTAAAGAACATGCCGCCCTCTTGAAAATCGTAGTAGCCCTGTCCGTACTTTATTTTTCCACGGAGGTTCAATTTCAGTGATATTTTGTAAAAATTGTAAACGAATATCGGAGGCAGTTTTCTTGGGTCAATCTCCGTATTCTTGATTTCAATCAGGCTTATCAACGGGTGCACCGGTGGCGGCAATTCCAGCATGCGATGCACTTCTGATAGGGACTCAAAACGATGAGGCCTGCCGGACATTTCTTTCTTCATATACTTTAACGATTCAGTGCGCTCATAAATCTCTCGGGATATCGTGTACCAGAAACTATACCAGGCGGCATGATTTCATTAATGCTTTTTAAATCTTCACTTGAAAGGTTCACTTCTTGTGAAGCCAGATTCTCGTCAAGGTATTTTACGCGTTTTGTTCCAGGTATCGTAATAATGTCTTCTCCTTGAGCCAGCACCCATGCAATTGCCAACTGGGACGGTGTACATCCCTTCTCGATCGCCATTCCCCTGATCTTATCAACCAGTTCTAAATTTTTGTAGAAGTTTTCGCCCTGGTAGCGCGGCATGTATGCCCGATTGTCTTTAATATCTTCCGGCTTCTTGAATTCGCCACTTAAGAAACCGCGGCTCAATGGGGCATAAGCCACCAGGCCAATTCCAAGATCGCGAATGGTTGGGATTATCTCATGCTCTATCTCGCGTGTCCAAAGAGAGTACTCAATTTGAAGCGCAGTAATCGGATGTACGGTCGCTGCTCTCCGAATTGATTGTGTCGATGCTTCCGAAAGACCAATATACCGTACAATCCCTTTCGTAACAAGCTCGGCTAGTGCACCAACCGTTTCTTCCACGGGTACGTTGGGATCAATTCTGCCTTGCGTGTATAAATCAATATAGTCTAAGTTCAATCGTTGCAGACTATGCATTACTGCATGACGTATATAGTCCGGGTGCCCATTGACTGGTCCTGGCCCTGATGGAGATGCCATCATTCCCGTCTTTACGGAAAGAAATGCACTTGCTCGTTTGCCTCGTATCGCTTTCGCGATAAGCAGTTCGTTATGGCCAGAAAGGTAATAGTCGGCCGTGTCCAGGAAATTGTGGCCCAACTCAAGCGCTTTTTCTATCGTTGCAATAGACTCCTTTTCGTCACTCTTACCGTATGCTCCTGACATGCCCATGCACCCCAAGCCGATGGCCGATACGGAAGGCCCATTTTTCCCTAGATTTCTGTTCATCATATTTCAGTTTGATAAATCAAAGATCGATGATGGACATCTTTTAGCTTTTGCCAAATAGAGGGAACGTTTGACCATTTCCCGGATTCTGACGATTGTGGGTATCTCGAACGGGTAGGAGGTCAAGGGAATTATAAAACTGCACAAAGGAGTTATCCAGATTTCATCCGAAATGAATAAGGGCACAACCGTGACAATCAACTTACCGACAATTTAAATTAACGATGGTGAAGAAGATTCTGGTTGTAGAGGATGATTATATTTGTCACTTTATTGCGAAGGTTATTCCACGAGGCAACACGAGATAGTGTGGAAAGCATTCGTGGATGTTTTCATCGATTATTGCTTGTCCTGATCCTGAATAAACAAATAAAAGGAGAGAGGTGTCTCTTTTTTTTCCCGACCTCACTCCTAATCACAACGGTAATTTTCTGCAGCGGATTACGCTGTGGTGCAGGCTTCGGATGCGCGCAAGCCAGTGTGGCCTGTACTACTTATGCTTGCGGGCTCATGAGAATTTTTCAAAGTGCGTTGGCAAAAAAAAGGTCAAAACCGAATGGTTAGCGGCAAACATTCCATGAGCACTACGGCACTGTGGTGCGCCTGCCTGCCGAGCGCAGGCCATCGCGTGTCAGGCAGGCTGGAATGTGCGGCTATTTAATATAACGTCAAATTATATAACTGTGCGGATGGCACTGGCTTTTCGGAAACTTGGGGTAAACACGGGCCTGCCTGCCTGCCTGCCAGCATTGACCTTGCGCACCGGCAGGCAGGTCAGCCAGTTAGCAAGCATAGTTATATAATGTTCCGCGTTATGTTAAATAGCTTCGGCCCTGTGATGAGTTCTCACAAAAGTTTTTTGCTGCGTGGGAAATTGAAAGAGAAATCTCAATCAGCTTGGATCTGGCAGGGCAGCAACACGCTTTGTGAAGCTTAGGATTTGGGAGGGATGTGTGGCTGCACAATGGGTGTTGATGCAGAGGTGAAATGTATGCGCACTTGCTAAAATATTGATGCCTAAAACTTGATTAGTAATCTGAGGAAATCCTAAATTCAGTAATCAAAAATTTAATTTCTATGGATGCTGCGACATTTATTCAAAACGGATTCCATAATCGACATATAAGATTTGAAATAGATGGTAAAGTTTTTTCTGGCGTTGTTGTCGATGATCCCAATCACAAAGAAGGAAAATCAAAAAGAACTGATTACACGTTTATCCCTACTAGACATATGAAGGAATGGCATAGCTATCAGAAGGAAAACAACAAAGGCAAAATGTATTCTCTGTCAAGCGTAATAGACATAGCTCTTATCACCAGGGCAGAACTGATTTAAACGGGTCAGCCGCTAGTGACTCGTTTTCTTTTTTCTATCACAAGGTCAACGTAAAGGTTGAAGGCTGTTTTAACTAACTTACTGTTATCGTCTCCTAATTTCTCGCAATAAATGTCGAGTAATTTTTAATACTGCGCATATAACTCGTCTGATCGATCTTCAAATCCCAAAGTTGCGAGCACCACTGTGCCGAAGCTTGATCTATGATAGCTGTCATCAAATCCGATATCTGAAAGTTTGTTCAAAAGCCTATTTGATTTCAGGTCTTCCTTGATCAGGTACAGGGTGAACTCAATTTCTGATGGGAGTCTGAGGAGTTCTACCTTTAACTTTTTCAATTTCATTGATGCATTTTTTTTGAATTTCGGTGTGTTGTATAACGTATTTAAAAATACGAATAATATAGTATATAATACGTATCATGGATTACATGATCGTCTATTGAATTGATTATCCAATAGTTGTATTACAAAAAGCACTAAATAATCCTAAATTAGGATTCAATAATTCCTAAAAAGGATGAAGTGATGCCTGAGAAAGAAAAAATAAACCGACTTAGGGTAGTATTGGCAGATAAAGAAATCAGCCATAAAGACTTTGCAAAAATGGTTGACAAGACCCCGAACACGATTACACGAATATGTAACAACGAGCAACAACCGTCTTTAAAAGTACTGCGTGAAATGGCATTGGCGCTTGACGTGGATGTTTGTGAACTGATTGTTCCAGTTAAAACAAATTCAAAATAATTAAAGAGCTATGCAGTGACACAACCTGTCGATGATAATGCGAGCTTTGATCTTGAGCGCGTTGTTCATCATTGACTTAAAACAAAGTTTCTGGGTGATGGTCCCGGATATAAATAGAAAAATTTTACACATGATGCATTTTAGTCATTCAATACTTTATGTCACGGAAGAAAAAAAAATTATCAATTAGAGATTTTGCCGTTGCAGATCTATTCTGCGGGGTGGGGGGACTAACACACGGGTTTGTATTGGAGAATTTTGAAGTTTCTGTCGGTATTGATTTTGATAAGTCGTGTGAATATGCGTTTGAATCTAATAATCGTTCGAAATTTGTTCACAAAGATATCACCACTCTCACGGCATCTGAACTAAGTTCCTATTATCCAAAAAACAAGAAAAAAATTTTGGTCGGATGCGCCCCATGTCAGCCATTCTCGTCTTACAATAAAAAAAGTGAGGATGTCACAGTAGCACAAAAAGAAGATACAAAATGGAAATTGTTATACTCCTTTTCCAGGTTGATTGAAAAACTGAATCCAGACATTGTTTCGATGGAGAACGTCCCGCTATTAGTAACATTTAATAAGGGTAAGGTATTTAATGATTTTGTAAAATCTCTTGAGAAGCGAGGCTACAGTGTTTCTTGGCAAATCGTCAACGCGCAGGATTACGCAGTGCCTCAACGGAGGAAAAGGTTAATTCTGCTTGCATCGAAACTTGGCGAAATAAGCCTAATTGCAAAGACCGTCAAGAATAACGACTATAAAACTGTTCGAGAGGCTATTGGGTTTCTCCCTCCGGTGGAAGACGGGACAACCCATCCAAGTGATCGACTACACAGAGCATCGAAACTTTCGGAATTAAATAAAAAGCGAATAATCGCTATGAAGGAAGGTGGGTTTTGGAGAGATTGGGACAAAAGCCTCTGGTTGAAATGTCATAAGAAAAAATCCGGTAAGAATTTTTTGAGTGTGTATGGAAGAATGAAATGGGACGATGTGGCTCCAACTATGACGACATATTGTACCGGTTTAAGCAATGGGCGATTTGGTCACCCAGATCAAAACAGAGCTATTACATTGCGCGAAGCTGCCTTATTGCAAAGCTTTCCTCGTAATTATGAATTTTTCCATCCACAAGAACCCATTTCCACTCCACGTGCTGCAAGGCACATTGGCAATGCCGTTCCAGTTAAATTGGGAGTTGCGATTGCAAAAAGTATTAAACGACACATAGAATCATTTGGGTAAGGTAATTGCAGATACTCAACACCTGCGTTGGCGATTTGATGTCAACACATTTCGACTGCTCGGTCGTGAGCTCATCACTGACAGAATCACTGCCGTGTTCGAGCTTGTAAAAAATTGTTATGACGCCAACGCAACTACTGTATTAGTAGAATTTAATGACGTCAATAAACGATCTGATTCACGATCTATTGTAATAGAAGACAATGGAGTGGGAATGTCCTTTGCAGATATAAGGGACAAATGGATGGTTGTCGGCACTAACAGTAAACGTGCGACTTTGTATTCTGATAAGCCATTTAACAGAAAATTTGTTGGTGAAAAAGGCATCGGTCGTTTTGCTGTTGATAAACTGGGTGCGAGGGTTACAATTCGGACAAAAAAACTCGGAGAAAAGAAATGGTTGAAAGTGCAAATCAATTGGGATGAGTACGAGCAATTGGCCACTAACTTCAAGTCCAAACAACTTTCATTATTCACCGAAATTGATAACGAGTACTCTTATGAGCCTGGGGACCCAAAAGAACAGGGGACAACATTAACGATCTCAGTGGTCAGCGACACTTGGAGTGCTGTTGACCTGGAGAGATTATACAAAGAGCTATCAAAGCTTGTTTCACCATTTTATCCACTTAATCCACCCTTTGATATATATCTAAGCTCCAACGAGTTCAAGGATTTTGAAAATCGATTCGTGAAGCCGGATCCTGTCAAATTTTATTCACACCATGCAGAATTGAGCCACGACTTGAAAGAAAGAACACAAGAATCATTAAGATTTAATCCTGAAACTGGAAAGATTGTTAAAGAGTCAATAGACATACAGCCATTTGGGCCAATAAAGGTTAAGATATTTTACTTCAATGAGGCCGCGAAGAGACGATACAATGCCGCTTACCGTAATGATGACACACGAATTGACGGAATTAAGATTTACAGGGATGGAGTTATTACAACGCCTTTCGCAGAGTATGAAGCAGATATTGGTAAGAGACGAGATATTCTAGGAATTGACAAACGGAGGTGGGGCGATGCATTTAATCTCGTGGGTACAAGGGAGGTTATTGGAATTGTTGACATCACTAAAGAACATAATCCGAAAATTATTGATGCAACTAACAGGCAGGATTTTTTAGACAATCTTGAATATAAGAAGTTGAAAGAATTCATACTTCAGCAGCTTGACGTTTTTGCGGAGGTAAAAAAATTCGAACGCACCGCAAAACGAAGCCGTGTTGAAAGAGAACTTCATCAAGCTGGGCAAGATGTTAAGAATTTCACCCGCGCAATAAACGAGATCGAGAAACAACTAGGCGAGACAAACCCGGAGGTAAGTGCTGCGTTGCAGCCGCTGAAGCGACAAGCAGAAGAACTTAGCGAAGCCATATCCCAAAGTATTAACGAACAGAAGAAGTTTGAAAAAGATGTAAGAAGGAGAGAAAATATTTTTATGAGCCTTATGTCTCTTCAAGAATATGCCTCGCACATTTCGCATGCGATACGAACATCACTGGGGAAAATAAAAAGGATGGCTGAGTTCTTCAAATTGAATTTTCCGAATTCAAAATATGATGCACTTTTTTCGAAGTATGCGACACTAATAAACGATGAAATGACAGTGTTGATTAGGGTCACTGATTTCATGCTCAGCTACGCAGCTTCTGAAATTGACTTTGAGGATTTTAGTGTGAGGGAGATGTTGGAGGATTTGTTGCTTCACAGCTATGCAGAGACCTTTCAAAAAGAGGCAATAACTCCTATCCTTGAATTCAAAGACGACTTCATAATCAACGCGAACAAACGGTTTTTTCAGGATATTTTCGAAAACCTGATTTCTAATTCGGTAAAAGCATTGAGAAACAATGGAACTAAAATTATCAAGTGCTCAGGTTATCTGGACTCAGACAGGTTCACGCTTTATTTTTCAGACAACGGTCCTGGCATAAATCCAGGTGATGAAGAATGGATTTTTGGACTTTATAACACCCGTACGGCTGAACAAGGTGGCGCTGGTATTGGATTGTACGTAGTGGAAAAAAGAATTGAGGCACTAAAGGGAACTGTGGAGGTCGCAGAGAGTGAATTTAAGCCGGGCGCGACATTTAAGATAACATTTCCATTTAATAAAAATGAATTATGAATGTAGCTCCAGTAAAGATTATTGTGATACATGATGGTCTCATTCAAAATGACGACCCACTCTTGATTGCGCTTCGAGATCGATTTTCAGGTTCCCAAATAACGCATTTCGTTAACTCTAATGAGGGTTTGAAATTTGTTTTGGACAACCTTAAGCAAAAAATGATTGTACTCCTTGACATTAATTTTAGTCGAGGTGAAAAATCAGGAGTTGAAGTATTTGAGGACATTCGAAAAAAAACATCGCTCGTTCACATTATTATGATTACAGCTCGCAATCTCGCTGAGATAAAGAGCGATGAATTGATTTCAATGATAAATCATGATGCTCTTGCATTGGAAAACGCGTCAAACTATCCTGAGATAGTTTCTCTAGTTGAAAAGGCAATGTATCGACTGGAGGTTAGGGTTGATTGCATTTTGGAAGAATGGATTGAAACGCAATCTATCGAAGATAGGAATAAGCCTTACATCAAAATGAGTGATGGCTCGCAGTATACCTTGACGGAGGTACTTGAAAGTATTCGACAACAAACAGGAATTGGGATAGCTTTAGAAAAGAATATCATGAAGTTAGCTGTTGATCTCTTGGTTAGACAAAAAGCCAAACTTAATGATTAACATTTTGATTGCCTGCGATGAAAACGATTTGGACCTAGGAAACTATTTCCATCAAAGTTATTTGCACGTTTTTGATGTATTAGATCCACAGCTAGTTGCCGTAATAACTTTGCAGAGTATTGACTGTACGGAGGTAAACATCAATCTTCACACATCAAATTACAATGGCAACCCATTTATTTTTATTGGATTGTCTCACGGAAATGAAGAGCAGTTAGTATCACATGAAGTGTACGTTAGTGAAAGCAATGCTGTTTCCTTTGCCAATTCAATATTTTATACCTGTGCGTGCTTATGTGGCTCGTCTTTAGCGCAAAAGTTGATTGAACAAAATTGCTCCACTTTTGTGGGGTATAATAGGACGGTGTATGTTATCGAAGATTTTTTTGACGTGTTTCTCACATGTCAAAATTTTGCAATAAGATCATTCCTGACCAATGACGAGCCAATTAGCGTATCAGTCGAAAAAATGAAAGGCTATTATGATGACGAAATAGATAGATTGGTTGCTGGCGACATAAACGAAACAATCGCAGCAGCGAACCTAGTCAGCAATCGCAACTGCCTTGTATTATTGGGCAATGGAAACTTGACACGTAGCGATTTGACAAATGGCTGATGTCTTTTCTAAGCAGAAGCGAAGTGCGATCATGGCAAGTGTGAAAAGCTCTGAAACCAAGCCAGAAATTCTTGTCCGAAAGTTCTTGCACTCAAGAGGGTTCCGTTTTAGGAAAAACGTTAAAGATCTTCCTGGGAAACCAGATGTGGTCATGTCGCGGTATAATGTTGTCATCCTAATACACGGATGTTTCTGGCACGGTCATGAGGGTTGCAAGGGTTATCGACTGCCTAAAACCCGCCTAAACTACTGGAGCGAAAAAATAAGAGGCAATATAGGTCGGGACAAGATTACGAAGCGAAAGCTAATAGCATTGGGTTTTAAAGTTATCACGGTTTGGGAATGTTCGCTAAAAAAGAAAAGAACTTTCGATGCCCTTGAAAAAAAAATTCGAACTCCTCGAACCAAGTTGATGATCAAATAAAAAGAGCTACCTAAAAAGGTAGCTCTGAAAAAGAAACCTCAAACCACAAGAACCTGAGGAAAAACTCTTGCGGACATGAACGACACACGCGCACCGCGAACGGAGAAACACGAAGCCTGCGAACAGGCAAATGCCAAACGCCAAGGAGTAGCCACCAGCCACCGAACCTGACACGAAGTATATATTTAAACATGATACTACGCCACGGGATCGGATAGAAAGATGCAAGGGCTGCCGGAAAAAAATACTACCCGGAGCAAGTGTGAAAGCAGGAGGGAAGGGTGGAGATTTTTTTTACGAGCAGCGCTGACGTCAGGAAGCGGCACCCTTGCATCTTTCTATTCCGCAAGCCCGTAACTTTGTGTTATGTTTAAGTAATTAAAATCTTAAGTCTTAAACCTTCTTCATGAAGATTCCGAACCAACTTATTCCGGTAGCTTATCAGATATCCAAGCAGGTGTATGAGAATCAATTAACATTTAGTGAAGGGAAAAATCAGTTAGTTGGTGATGGTCGAATGAATTCTAATTCCGCAGCTGACTACATTAACAACTTCAGGTATATGATGGATGGTATTAGGTTTACCAGAACTCTAAATGCTTTTTCAATGGAGTATTACTTTGAAAGTATTTTTAAAGACTATGGTGAGTCGAAACTATTAAAGGCCCTCAATGCGCTTAAACTTCATATTGAGTATTACGAAGGGCTTGAAAAAATAAGGATGCATAAAATGCGAGATATCTATGACAAATACTTTGCAGCAGTTCCTGTTGAATCTCCCGATGAACAGGAACAGAACGAAATCATTCATGAAATTCAAAAGCAACATCAATCAAAAGATGAAATACTGAAAGAACTTAAAAATTTAAAAGAAACGGATAGTGAAATTGTAACGATTAACACGAAGGCATTTAAACGCGACAACAAAACGATTGCACAAATCAAAATTCTCCGTGATTTTAAGTGTCAGCTCTGCGGCACCACAATTGTGAAAAAAGGAGGAGGTAAATACATCGAAGCCGCCCATATTAAGGCTAAAAATCAGAAGGGCAGAGAAACCCTCGATAACATTATTCTTTTATGTCCCAATCACCATAAGGCTTTTGATTTAGGAGACAGAAGAATCATTACACATACAAAGAGTCATATTGAGTTCCTTCTAAATGACGAGCCATACAGAATAAATTTTGAATAGCCTTCGCGTTGGCCTGAGCCAAAAGCGGTGATGCCGTGCAGGAGGGAAAGGTGGAGATTTTTTTAAGAGAGCGCTGACCAGGAAGCGGTACCCTTGTATCTTTCTATTCCGCAAGCCGTAACTTTGTGTTATGTTTATGTATATCTGTTTATGGAAAGATGCTCTGGTCTTTGGGACTTTTCCAAGCAAGGAATCTCTCGCGAACAAGGAATACTACTCAAACCCAAAGAATCATTTTTGGGATTTTCTCTTTCGAATTTTAGACTCCAAATGGAACTACTTTGACGTTGTGCAGGGCAATGTTTCATACACACGAAAAAAGGAATTGATACAAGCTAACGGTATTGCATTGTGGGATGTAGTCGAAAGTTGTGTCAGAGTTGATAATCGAGATAGCAGCATTAAAGATGAAAAAGTAAATGACGTTAACGAATTTCTTAGAGAACATTCAACAATTCAAAGACTAATCTTTACCGAGAAAGCATTTCACTTTTACAAGAAGGGTAGGAGTGGCATATCCACGGATCACAGAATAAAAATTTTGAATTCAACAAGCTCTCTTAATCCTAACAATACCTTTTTTGTCCTCAACCAATGGAGAAATGAATTAGTAAAAAATCATTATTCGGTATGAAGCCTCGCAATCCCTATACACCTGAAAACCGTGCAGAAACAAATTACTATAGACTTGGTGGATCAGCTTTCTATATGATGAAGCGCTACCTAAGGAACATGAAGGAACTTTTGGAGACTCACAAATATAGGCTTGAGGAGAATCACCGAGAGGAGAAAAGAAACTTTCCGCAGTATCCTCAGTTGATTGATGAAGTGTATGAGCGCCAATACAAGGAGCTAGACCAACATTTTGTTAGGATTCTATTGAATTCTTCATTCATTGCATCATTTTCAATTTTTGAGGTGATGTTTAAAGAGGTTTGTCATCTAGCAGCCAGTAAATATTCTCAAAAGGTGGATTTGGATTTCAGCTCCGGAATAATAGAACATTGCAAAGGATATATTGTGAAGGACTTAAGGATCGATATCTCAGACCTCAAACACTATTGGAAAGACTTAATATATTATCGGGATTTACGCAACTGCTTCGTCCATCATGGCGGAACGATTGAAAAGAATCCTGAAAAGATTGTTACCTTCTTTAGAGCTCTGAACTATATAAAAGTTAAAAAAATCAGGAAAAAAAATCATTACAAACTGGTACTGACTGATAAACAATTCATCGTTGAGTTTCTTGACACTGCGTCTGAATTTTTAGCGAATATTTTGTTGAAATTGCCGAAAGGAAAAAGAAAATCGCTACCGCATTCATTGGGCGCGCAGGCCCGAGCCAAAAGCGCGGGTGCGTAAGCAGGAGCGAGGAAGCATTTTTGGCTCTTGATTTTTTTCGTTCTTTTTGTATCAAGACAAAAAGAACAGAAGACAGCATCACACTGGGAAAGTTTCACGAACCAGGGTAGGGAAGAAGGAGCGAGGAATGGGGGATTCGAACCCCCTGCTCACCTTACATTGTCAAAGACAGTCCGCATATCCGTATGAACTTCACAATTTGGATAAACTCCTAGCAGATTCCTCGTTCAGGTGAGCTACGCCAAGCATTGTGCTAACTATAAAAAGTGTTTTCATACTCAATTGGGTTTTAAAGTTTACAACTAATGTCACTAACGTCACTGCGAGGAATCCCACAAGCTTGAAAATGACCCCAAAATCGATGAGCATCATCACGGATACACTTGCTTCTATCTTTGTCCAAATATTTTTAAACTAGTAGTAGCAGCATTTTAAACGAAAGTCATCATGCTAAGGTTCCAAAGAGGTGAGAGCATCGGGAAAATTTCGTGAGCCTCTCCCCGTTCTAATTTTCATAACTTTTTAATCGTAAGAAAAATCTATGAGCGCTTGCAAAAAGCATGTGTGATGCAGGCTTTGGATCTGCGCCTGGCTTTGCGCGGCCTGCATTACTTATGCTTGCGCGTGGCTGCTTTTGTATTCAAGCGCGCTGGCGAAAAAACTTTTATTGATGCATTTAAATAGCCGCACAATTCCATGAGCACTACTGCAGTGTGGTGCGCTGGAATGTGCGGCTATTTAATATAACGTCAAATTATATAACTGTGCGGAGGGCACTGGCTTTGTGCACACGATGGGCCGCACACCAGTTGCCGTTATTTAGCATAATATAATTATATAACTGCGGGTCAGCCAGTTAGCTATGTAAGAGTTATATAATTTATATTATGTTAAATACACCTGCTATTTCAACCTGTGCCTGTCATTAGATTTGTTTTCCTTATATGACGTGTGAGATGTCCCCGATTTAGTCAATATTGCCGATTGAAATATGCTGTTAGAAGACATAGCTGTGAAATGCCTGGTCAACTCCCACCTGGCAAAGTCGAACGCGGATGCGTTAACCCTGTTGAAGAACGAATTTGCCAAGAGTTATCCCACTTTGTCATACGAAAACTGGAACAAGGAACTCCCCGAGGCACTTGCGCAAAATATTATTACCAACGTGGGCAAGAACGGTTCAATGTCTGTTCGATTTCTCATCAAAGACCTCGAAACAATTGCGACACTAGTTTAATGGCTAACCCACCAGTTTGCTGATGCCGATTTTGGCATCAACATAAGTAGAGGGTTTAACGATGTAGTCATTTGCGCCAAGATTGCTAAACAGATGTTTATCAGATGGACGAGTGCTTGTCGTATATACGATCACTGGAATACTATAAAAACGCCTGTCCTTTCTCAATTTAGTAAGAAAGGTCTGGCCGTCCATCACAGGCATATTGATGTCAAGGAAGATGTAATCAGGCAAGATCACTAATTCTTCAAGCAGCTCAAATGCAACCTGACCGTTGGGAGCATGCAAATATTTGATTGACGGATTAATGTCCTGGAGCAGCTCCTTAAAAATCAGCAAGTCATCTGAGTCATCATCGACATACAATACAACGGAAGCCATTACTATAGAAGTTATTTCCTTTAACCGGTAATATTGATTGAGGGTTTACTAAGTTCTGTTTTTTTTGCTAATCCAGACACCGGCTTTGATGTTCTCATTTATGAAATCGGGTACCCACGGCCCTGGTCAATTTCGCTGCGAGTAATTTTTGAAGGGTGGTTGGGGCTTGATTCGTCTCAATTTGAAGCTGGTAACCAGACAGTGAAGGCCGCCCCCCTACCCAATTGAGAACTTGCATCTATAAAACCTTTATGCTTATCAATAATTTTTTTCACAATGCTTAAACCTATGCCTGTCCCAGCATAGTCCGCCTTTCCGTGAAGCCTTTGAAACGGTTCAAAAATGCGATGCCTGAATTGCGAATCAAATCCAATACCATTATCGGTTATGGAAATGCACCAATAGTCATTACTTGTGTCGGCAACCGAAAACTGCGCTTTCACGGTGACGCCTGAAATCTTTTTACAAGTTATTTCAACCTTTGGCTTCGTGTTGCTGAACTTCAACGAGTTGCTCAGTAGATTTGAAAACACTTGATTGAGCTGCGTTTCATTTCCTGAAACAACAGGGAGTGCCTCAACTTTTATCTCCGCATTCGTTTCTTTGATCCTTGTTTCAAGATCCACTTTACACAGCTCTACGATTTTGTTCAAATCAACTCGTGTAAATGCCACTTCAGAATTTGAAACTTCGCTCAGCCTCAGGATTGATTCGATAAGGTGTGACATCCGTTCTGCAGCCCTGTCTATTTTGGTCAAATAAGGCGACACATCTTCGTTCTTCCGGATTCGAATCAAGTCGATCAAGGTCCGGATGTTTCTCAACGGCTCCTTCAGATCATGACTAGCAACGTAGTTAAACGACTCTAATTCACTATTCTTAACATTTAACTCATCTATGAGCTGCCTCAGCTTTTCTTCAACTGATCTGATTTGCGTAACATCTTGCAGCACCCCCAGAAACCGATACAGCTTTCCTTCAGGAGTCAGTTGAATTTTCCCTGTGTTTCTTAGTAATTTGTTCTCCCCTCCTGGCAGGTGAATACGAATTTCACTTGGCGGTACTTCGTAGACGGTATTGCCTTCATTTCTGAAACTTTCCATCGCGCGTTGGATGTACTCCTGCGTTCGTTTACTCGATCGATCTGCATCTTCAGGAGCCATTCTTTCCGTTGCCTTTACAAAGTCAACAGGAAACTTTTCCTCGTATCCGTAAATGTGATACATTTCGTCAGACCACATCACCGTCCCGCTCGTCACATCCCACTCCCAGCTGCCAAGCTTGGCAAGATGTTGTGCTTCCTTAAGTTGCCGATTGGCATCAGCCAGTTGCTTTTCGGACTTAACGATTTCGGTAATGTCTCTTGATAATGCGATGACGCCTTCCACGTTGCCATCGATCATAAGGGGAACATAGTGCGTATCGAACCACACGTCTGGCCGAGCGATTGAAGGATTCACCTTTAAATGAACGGTTTCCCCCGCAAACGCCTTCTCAAGAATTTGAACTTGCCGTGAACCCCTCGCCCCTTCGTACGCCACAAAGATTTCTTTACCGATAAGTTCATTCCTTGACTTATGTACAAAGTTCTCGAAAGCTTTATTCACGGCCAGAAACCTTAAGTTTTTGTCTATTACTGCGATGAGCTCTATTGAGGAGTCGATTAGTTGTTGAAGAACAGATTGAGCTTTGTGAAGCTCGACATTCCGTTGCTGTAGCAAATCATTTACAGCGGAGAGTTCATTCGTACGCGCAACAACCTTTGCTTCAAGATTTTGCGTTAGCTCCTCCGTTAAATTTGCTTGTGTGACTCGATGAGAAACATCCTTGAAGTAAGCAACAAAGGCTATTGCGTTGCCGTGCTCGTATTGGAGGGGATTGGTTGTGACATCAAACCAGGCAACGCTCACCTTATCTCCCACAGAAAAAATAACTTTTTGCTCAGGAATTGTGAACGACTCGTTTGTCAGACAATGAGCATAAACTTTTTCACTAACATCCTTCGTGAAAATTTCGGGTAGTATTTTTGAAACAGATTGCCTTTCAGCATCAACGACTCGCAATAGCGGTCGTGCAAGTTGATTTGCATACAGGATTGACATCTGTTCCCCTGAGCAGACAATTACTGGAAAGGGTGCATTTTCAAAATGCTGATAGACTGAAGTGTTAGGTATTTCTTTCACAACCCTGTTGACGGTGTCGGCAAATTAGTTTTGTTTGGATACACATTGCCAGCGTTATGGCAACATGACACAAACAACTCACCATATTAAAGGAAGTTTCATAAGGTTTGATATAACAATCGTGAAACATCTTTTGTGAGAATTTTGTAATAAATTTTTATTGGGATGAAATTTTACGGCTGCGAAAAATCTGCATTTTACCTTACCTTTTCGTTAACATTGTAAATCACTACATCGTAACGCATATTTTTTTGTGTAAAGGCTATGAAAGAAAGGGTGCAGCATTATAAGAACATCATCCTTGTTGACGATGATTCAGACGACAGAGCGTTGTTTACAGAAGCGGTGAATTTCGTTGACCCTACCATAAATGTAATAACCAGGAGCGATGGCGAGCACCTGATGGAATTTTTAGAAAATGATCCCGGTATGTTCGAGCTCATTTTCCTTGATTTAAATATGCCAAGGAAAAACGGAAAAGAATGTCTCACCGAAATTAGAGCGAACAAAAAACTATCAAACATACCGGTAATAGTCTACACCACATCATTAAATCCAGTTGACATAGAAGAAACGTATAATCTGGGTGCCCGATTTTTTCTTCGAAAGCCGAGTTCATTTGAGGAATTGAAAGAAACATTAGCGGTTGTACTGGATGCAAAATTCGCTGCCGCGGAGAAGACGCGCGACAACTTTGTCGTAGGTAAAAAACTAGTGATGGCGTAGCCGATGAACGAGCTAAAGAACCAACTTATCGAACTCCGACTTAAATATCTGCCCTCCTTTGCGGACTATTTATTGTCCCAAAGACTTGATGATTTTGTGAGGAGTTTATACAGGATCGGGGTACAGCTCGATATTCCATTACTTCGTTTCTTTTCAGGAATGTCAGAAGACGAAATTCTTCGATTGTCACGCGATGGAAATTTACGGTTACTCAGTGCGATTAAGCAAAACACGATCGCAGACTACATCGAATACAGTAAGACTAACTGGCTCAAGAATCAACTTCCTATTATTACCAGAACAGATGTTGTTGCAGAAGATATATCGTTGATAAATTTTGCCCGCAAGAGAGCTTTTCGTGAATACATAAAAAGTTACACAACAGATCATGACCTGGCGCTTGATATTGTAGATGAAATCGATCAATTTATATTAAGTCTTGAATCCGTTCTATTCAAAACGTTTTTATCCATTCAACAGGAGAAACTTCAGGAGTCCAACGAAAAGCTGATCAAGCGCGAAGCGGAGTTGCTTGAAGCGCAAGATTTAGGTAAGATCGGTAGTTTTGAGTGGGATTTGACTGGCGCCAATAACTCAAGCTATACGCCTGAAGTGTTCAAGATATTTGAGATGGAGCAGACTAGCAATCTCGAAGAGTTTTTGAATGACGTGCATCCAGAAGACCAATTAAAAGTTCGTGCCGCGCTCGAGAAAGCCGTTC
This sequence comes from Chryseosolibacter sp., assembly GCA_036402115.1. GTDB lineage: Bacteria > Bacteroidota > Bacteroidia > Cytophagales > Cyclobacteriaceae > Chryseosolibacter. Next base: position 28,877 of record DASWTM010000265.1, on the reverse strand, counting down.
ATGATGGCATGTACGAATGCGAATATCGCTATCATAGGAACGGGAAGTTTAAAGTATTGTCGTCACGGGGACGGGTGTTTTTTGATAAAGGTCGTCCACTGCGAATGGTGGGTACGGTTACTGACATTACAGAGAAGGCGAGCCTAATTGCAAAGCTGACGGAGAATGAAGAGTTGAGCAAACAGGCCCAAGCACTAACGAATACGGGTAATTGGAAATGGTCAATTGATGCAGATGTGATCGAGTGGTCGGATGAAATGTACCGGATCTATGGGCTCGAACCTCAAGCGGAAAAGATAACGTTTCAGCGCTTTCTTACCTTTATTGACGATGAGGACAGGAACCGAAGAATAGCGGAAATCACCGAAGCGGTAAAAACAGGAGTGGCCGCAGACTACGTCATGCGGATCAATTCGTTGGATGGACGCCAGAAAGTACTCAAGGGTAAGGGTCGCGTGCTGAAGGATAAGTTTGGAAAGAGTATTGGAATGCTTGGCACCTGCCAGGATATCACAAATGAATATAGTCTGACGAATCAGCTAAAACGAAAAAACGAAGAACTGCAGCGCAAAAACAAAGAACTTGAGTCATTCAACTTTATTGCGAGTCACGATCTTCAGGAACCACTCCGGAAAATTCAAACGTTTAGTAGCAGAATTACGCACGAAGGAAAAGATTCGATTCCGGAGCATCTGATGCACTATTTCAATAAAATTACTCAGTCTTCAAATCGCATGCAGAAGATGATAGAAGACTTCCTTGTTTTCTATCACTCATTAAACAGCGTGGACGATGATGAGATCGTTTCGCTCGAGGAAGTCGTTAGTCAGGCATGGGCCTCACTTTCAGAAGGAGCTAACAAAAGACAGGCACAACTTACCATCGAACCACTACCCAGCGTTAAAGGAAGACGACTTCGTTTGAAACAAGTATTCCGCCACCTATTAAGCAATGCCGTTAAATTTGCAAAACAAGATGTACCACTTTTGATTCGAATACAAGCCAGTTCGTATCGAAGCGAGTCAGGCGCTGATTACATCATGGTTTCAGTTTCAGATAATGGTATTGGCTTTGATCAAAAATATGCGGATCGCGTGTTTGAGATATTTCAAAAACTTCACAGTCAGGACGAGTATCCCGGATCAGGAATCGGTCTATCACTGTGCAAAAAAATAGTTGAAGACCATGGTGGCTGGGTATCCGTGACTTCACAGGCACAGGTTGGCTCTACGTTCAACGTGTTTATACCGGGCCGCTAATTGCAAACAATCTAACGGTGGAAACTTTCCCGGTCAGCATTATAGCTGTTGGAGAAATTTGCCAATAGGGCGAACGTTGAATCTGGCTCCAGTTTGCTACCCCAATTGCCATTAAGACAATTTCAAGTATCAGCTGAACACAGTGTCCCAATGTCAGGCCATTGGTACAGACACACTAAATTGGTTTAACGTGCCCAGTGCGTCTGTCTCCCGGCACTAGGTACGTTAAACCAGGAGTTGTACAATTGAATAAATCAAGAGATTATCAACCTCAGCTTAACGTGACTTGTTAGTTATTTACAAAGGGCGGAACATAGCCGCCCATGAAAGTTGCAAGATGAAGGTAAGGGATTCGCTAACCCCTCGTATCTTTAAGTCAAAACAAGAAACGCGTAATGATATTTCTGAACTATCGGCAATTCAGCGAAAAACAACAAGCGGATGCCCTGGCCGAAATTTTGAAAGAAAACGACATTCCCTTTGAGACCGTGGTCGATCGTGAAAGTCTCGATTCCCTTTATGGCGACAAATTGTTCAAGAACGAGTACTTCGTGAAAATCCAGAAAGAGGATTTCGAAAGAGCGGATGTGTTGCTGCTAAACCTCGCGAAAAGCCAACTTGCTAACGTTGAAAAAGATCATTACCTGTTTGAATTCACCAACGCAGAGCTCTATGAGATTATTGATAGGCCAGATGAGTGGAGCGAGTTCGACTTTCTCCTCGCGATGAAGATTCTGTCTGATCGCGGACTGCCGGTGAATCATGCGAAGATCATCAAATCAAAACAAGAAAGAGTTGAAACCTTGTCAAAAAAAGCAGCGTGGGATCGTGCGTATGGAAAATGGGCTGTAGTCTCAATCGTGATAACACTGATTGCCTACTGGATCTTCAGGAAATTTCTACTTGCATTATTTTGACGGCCCAACTCCATTACCTGGTTGAATATCGTCCCGGGCGTAGCTTGAATTGTCCATTTAAGGGAATGAAGCCACTTTGGAACAAGCTCCCAACATTATAACGTTTTTGATAATTTACTTGCATGGGTTAAAAGAAATGTAAAACGACTCGCTGCAGGAACGACTTTTTTGTTTTTTTGCCACTGCGATGAAATATTTCAACCGTAAAACTGTCCTTAAGTATCTGTATGATCAGCTTACTGGCAACTTCATGGGATTTCTTATCGGCTTATCAGCAACAGGTGTGGTTTCTCAATTCTTCGAAACGAGAAGCATCAGAAATCTCTGGGGCCTAGGCGCGAAAAAGACGATAGTGGATAAAGACACCTTTGCCAATCTCGAGTGGATCATCTCGATCGTCATTGGTTTTATCGTATTCGAAATTATGACCAAGGTTGTGAAAGTGAAAATCGATCAGCACTTCCCTACCGTTAAAAGACGCGCACTTCGGTGGGCAATCTCAAATGAAGTTCCACAAAAGCTCGAGCGGTGGAAACTTGGATTCCGCTCCACACGAGTTCAATTGTATTCGACAGTCCATGTGACGCTCAAAAATACGTTTGCAAAATATTCGAGACGATAAAAGCCCTTACAGCGAGTCATTGCTGCTATAACCTGTAACCCATCACTTTACCTAGTAAGGCCATCGTTGAAATCACGAAAGCGGGTGGCGAAACGGATACGACTTCGTCTCTATACTTTCGAAAACTCATCGATAGATAGATAATTGATTTCAGATCAGCTCCTCTCAATTTGCCCTTGTTCTGCAGACCTTCGAACGAGCGCATCATCTCCGAAAAGTGACGGACCGGTGTCAACTTGTATTCAAATACACAATCTTCCGGATGACGCGAACGATACGTATGTGGTGTTTTCTTCGGCACGAAAACATTGTCGCCTTTTTTAAGTGTTATCCATTGGTCATTCTTATAAACCTCCAGCTCGCCACTGATCACCGTGAATGACTCGTCCTGCTCAGGGTGCATGTGAATAGGCGGACCATCCGCTCCCGCTTTGATCAGGACCATTCCATTTTCTGCGTTGGCTGAATCGTTAATTAACATGATCTGAGAGTTGAATGCCGCCATCAGATCAACATTGGGTTTAAATTCCTTCTTCATGTTTGTGTTTATTGATTTGCGTGTTGCGTTCTATTCTATCTTAATAAAGGCCTGGATTGTCATCGTCAATCACTTCGAAATGCATCTGCTCGATCGCGTCAGTAATCAGTATTTGGCAAGACAGCCTGCTGGTTTCGGTTACATTTTCCATTCTGCCTAGCGTTGTGGTCTCGTTCCGCTGACGAATCGATAAAGCCGGAGAAGCGGTGAGCACCCGCACGTGGCATGTTCCGCATCGCCCGATGCCTTTGCAGTCACCAAAATCCTCGAAGTAGAATTTGTCATACAACAAGGCCATCAGACTACGGTACTCATTTTCATGTGTCGTCACTTCGTGCGTGCATCCACGATAGTTCACGTGAAAAATGATTTGCTTTTTTGTCATTTCACCTCGCTTACTTTTTTAATCAATTGTTGTTCAAGGGCAATCGCTCGAGGGAACAGCACATTGTTTTCAAGATGAATGTGCAGATGCATATCGTTCGTATACTCATGCAACATGGTATACGCAGTTACGTACGAAAGGCACGCATCAGATGGCGGGGTAAAATGGTTACTTAACAGCGAAAGGCGTTGAAGCTCCTCCCCTTCGCTGACATGATCGTGCTCCATCTTTTCAATCGCCCCCGCTAATGCTCCATACAAACTATAGTTTACTATGCCTTCTCCGTTGTGAGCCCGAAGCAATTTTTTAATAAGTGGAAAAAGAATCAGCTCTTCCTTTTTCATGTGAGCCGCGAGCTCGCCAGACGTAGCTTCGAAGATCTTTTGTATCTCCAATAATTCCGGATGGAGCTTTCCATGGACTGAACCTATTTTGCTGAGCAAGTTCTTTATTACCGGTGTAGTCTTCTCGATATAAACGTGATGGTTTTCGTAGATGTAGTCGATCAATCGGTCGAGGCGCCAGTTGCTGAAATCCGTTAGTGAAGTCTCTGCTGCTATACTATTGATCTCATCGGCTACTTCGTGCGGATTTAAGCCGCCCATGCGACATGCTTCAGCAAAATTTCTCTTGCCCTGGCAACAAAAGTCGATTTGGTATTTTTCGAATATGACAGCAGCGTGGCGGTTGAGCGTAACAATCTCTCCGACCGTTAAGGAATTTAGATCTATCATTTTTTTAGTTGTTTGAAACCGTATAAAAAGAGTACAGTGATTTTCACCACTTCCAGCGCTACGTACACCGTGTGGAGTGGTGATGACGGTACCTGTTTACCTGCCAAATAGTGGTCGATACGATGTGAGAGTGTCGGCAGAATATAGATGGATTGAACGACTATGATAGCAAAGGCGATCCATACCAGCCACTCATTTCGAAGCGTGCGCAAGTCACCAAACAGGTAACTCACAAGAATAACAGTGGCAAGCGCAAGCTCCACTTTGTTTAGCGCATCAAAAACGATCTGCCCGATGGCAAGGCCTTCCAGCAGTGAAACCCCGGGCGCTGTGAATTTTAACCACGCCTCCATAAAGCTGATGGAAGCGACAAATCCAATCCAGAGGAAGGATGCTGCGATTTGAATGTGGGTCGATTGCGTGTTCATATTTTCGGCAGTGGTGAAAGATTGTGCTTGACCTGGATGCGGGAATAAAGCGTGTGTGCGATCCGCATAGCGCTGTGCTTAGCTTCCTCGGCCACGTTACCACAGAAATTTTCGTCAATGGTCTGGGAGAACAACTCAATCCACCGCTCAAAGTGCTGCTGTTGCAACGGAAGGCCTACATGCTTTTGCAAGGGATTGCCTCGGTAGTCGGATCTGTTGAATAACACGGTGTTCCAAAACCGGCACATGAGTTCAAGATGCCCGGTCCAATCCCCTCCTATCCGTTGAGCAAATACTGGACCGAGCAGACCATCTGTTTTGACGCGATCGTAAAAGGAAAAGACCATTGTCTTGATATCGCCAGCATCGCGTATGTCGTGTTTCGTGTTGGTCATATCAGCGAGGTTACGGTGTAGAATGCAGCCCAACCTGCGAAGACAATAATGCATGCCCATACCCAGGTAGGCACACTGCGTGGTGTTTCGCTTCCTTCTACGATAAATTGCCGCTGGTCACTTTTTCCATAGGCGTTGATCATGATCGGAAATTCTCCGTCTACGACAGCGTGTTCGCGGATGCCTTCCACTGATATTTCCGGACCATTCTTCACCGTAAAGGGAATTGATCGAATGCCTTCTCTTCCACTGGCGTCCCGGCTGATCAGCTTCAGCGTGTGCTGGCCGTCCTGTAGCTTTGTGGTGTTAAACTGAAATTTTACTGGGCTGTCAAAGACTCCCAGGGGTGCCGGCTCTTCATCAAGAAAAATGACCACTTGTGTACCGTTGTTCATAGCGATGTTTCTAAGATGCTGTTCTTTATATGGCTCGCTTTCGTTTCGCGTGGATTGATCAGGAAGCGGATGCTGAGCAGAAAAGTGCCCACTACTACCGCCACCATCACGGAAACAATAATATAATCCCAATTGCTATCCGGGCCGGCACCGTGTGTGATCCCTTGCAAAATCTCAGGTTGATTTTTCTTGCAGACCGTGCATGCCAGCACAGATGAAATGGAGGTGACATTCGCAAGGAGCGTCACAACCATCAGCTTGATCTTACTTTTCATAGTTTGCGGTTTTAGCTTCGAGTGAGTTGACTAAGGAAATGATTTCTTCTACCTGCTTCTCTGAAACCACGGCAGCGTTGTTTCCCCAGCTGGTCCGCTCGTGGTTGATGATGGCAGTGATCTCTGCTGGTGTCAGGTTATTCAGCTTGCCAATCGCTGGCATTTCACCAAATTCTTCGCGGGCATTGTAACCGCTCATGATGATGTTGATAAGCCGCTCGGGATTTTCATCCAGCACAATCGAGCTTCCCTGGAGTGCCGGAAACGCGCCAGGCATCCCCTGACCATTTGCCTGATGACAAGCCTGACAGTTTGCAGCATACAATTGACCACCATCTAATTCATCACCAAGCTCCGCAGATTCGATTTGTTCTTGTGCTGGTGCTTTTTCCTGGTATAAGAATTCCTTTGGGGCGAGTCCGTCCGGAAGCGGTGTTTGTTTGAGCGACTTGAGATACGCCACAAGCTGAAGTGCTTCCTCCCTAGCTACCACAACACCATCGTTATTATCCAATAGAACGCGCGGTACATTAACCACCCTGTCTCCTTCTTGTGCTTTAATTTTTATCTCGAACAACCACGGATAGGAAGGCATGATCGACTCCTCGACCACGATGCGCGGATTAAACAAGTGCATCAAATGCCACTCGTCACTGGGTAGGCGGTTGCCCACGTTCGTGAGATCCGGACCCGTGCGTTCGGTGCCCATCAACGTTGCACTGTTCATCCACCATGACATGCGTTTGCTTCCGGCATAATCAGCAGCGATCGAAGGTCTCTCGCCCCAAGCGTTGTCCATCTCCACGTTGCGCACTTGTTGTGAATGGCAGGCAACGCATCCGTTGGCAATGAAAATCTCTTTCCCTTTTAATGCTTCGCCTTCCAATAAAGGCGCGGTGGGCAGTGGTGCATTGTTTGCCTGGTTATAGAGTGCCGGCATGATCGCAACCACAATCGACAACGCGATGAAAAGCGTTGTGGCTAAAAGGAATAATGGTGTATGGCTGTTGAACAGGTTCATAGCAATTTGTTTTTAGACATTGGCGGTAGCGAAACGTTCTTTCAGTTTGCGGACGGCAAGTTCATTGACATCGGCAACAGTTGACGGTGCTACCATTTTGTAGAAGTTGACAGCAAAGACAATGTGCGATAACCACATGAGGGATCCACCGATAGCGCGCCACAGCCAATAAGGAGCCATCAGTGTAATGCTCTCGATAAAGAATCGGCCTTCTATCCACATCAATCCTTTCAGCGTTCCGCCAATCATCAAAGGAATCGTGTAAAACATCAGCCCGATGAAGGCCAGCCAGAAATGAATTCCTGTCAACAGTTGGGATGGCTCGCGGCCCATGATGCGAGGCACCAGCACATAGATACATCCCCACAAGAGGAACGCTATGATACCATACATCGTGAGATGCGAATGCGCTACCGTAAAGTCGGTGAAGTGCCAGAGCAGATTCGTGTATCGGAAAGCTTCGGCAGTACCTTGCAGTGAACCTGTGAAATAGAATAAGATGCCTACGAAGAAAAACGGAAGCGTATAACTCTTCGCCATCTTGTACCACGCACCTTTAAAGGTAAAATAAAAGTTGGTGGTACCAGCCACGACCGGTATGAGCATCCCTGCGCTTCCTACGATGGCCACCGTTTGCAACCACCAGGGTATCGCGCTGAATACAAAGTGGTGCGTACCAATGAGTGTGTAAAAAACGATCTGCGACCAGAAGGCTAGAATGCCCAAACCATAAGAGTAGATTGGCTTGTTTACTTGTTGTGGAAGGAAGTAGTAGACAAGGCCGAGGTTGAACAGCATGAACCACATTCCCACACCTTGATGCATGTAGTAGCCCTGTACAATCGTTTCACCTAAGCCGTCCTGCCATGTAGGCCAATATGCAATGAAAGCGATAACCAACGTGAAAATGATTGCTGATACGATGTACCAGTTAGAGATGTAGATTTCGCTCGATTTGCGTTTCGCAATGGTCTGCAAGAAATTTACCAGTGAGATTACCAGCCCACCTCCAAACAATGCCATCACTGGCCAAATGTACTCGCGGTATTCCCCTCCACCGTTATTGATGCCAGCCATCAGGCAGAACGTGCCTAACACCACCGCGCTATTGATCAGCCACAAGGCTATCCATCCTTTGCGGATGCTCGCGAGTGTGGTGTTACTCACTTTTGGCACCACGTAGCATGCGAGGCCGAGCATGGCGAGTGAACTCCAGCCCCAGAACACAGCGTTAGTATGTACGGGACGCAGCCTGCCAAAGCTCAACCAACTTACCGAGTCTGTCTCAGGTGCTACGAACTTGATGCCCAGGTACTCGCCCACCGTGGTGCCAAACACCAACCAGAATGCTGCACAGCCGAGATACCACAAGATCAACTTTCCCTGCGGCAACAATTCTTTACGGATGTTGTTCTTCGATTTCTCCTCGACTAGCGTCAGCAGGGACTGGCCTTGTACCTCATGAAGAATACCCCGGTGATCATCCGACAGCTTTATATGTTGAGGAAGTAAGGAAGGGGCTCGATAGCGAAGCTCAGCCTCTCGAATGTTAAGCGCCTTGTCTAATTCATCAGCCTGGGATTTAATCAGGTAATCAGCTATCAATGAAGCCTCTTCTTCCCTTTGTTTGCGCTTAGCAACGCCTAAGATATTTTTCACACGGATCATCAAAAAAACGATCGCAAAGAGCAGCGGGATGGCAATAAGAACAATAGTAATGATGATCCCCCACTGTGAGAACAACGACTGTTCCTCAGAAGATTGAGCAAGGAGTGGCGATGGAAGCATGGTGATCAGAAGTGCAGCGGGTACCTTCCCGGCCTTCTTTGTGATGGTGCGAAGCTCGATAAGTTTTTTTACCACAGCTTTGTCCATGTATCGAACAATGGCCAGGTTCACATCACGGTCGGACTTGATCGTTACGAAGTTTCTGAACTGTAACGCGAGGCCGAGTATGAAGAGACAGGTTATGATCAAGGCTATCAATACCAGCATAAGGCCCGGGAAAAGATCCTCTGTTGCCAGGGCTATACCTTCGCCCCTACCTGCGTTGGGAACGAGCAAAGCGATGAGTAAGCAAAGTTTCCTATTCATAATAAAAGAGTAATTTGTCGTGTATAGGTTCAAAATTTTTTTAATTCCGCTTTAGAAAGACAAGTCCCTTCTCCAGGCTTTCATTGAATTCACCAATACGCGTTGTTTCCAGCAGCGACTTCAGTTTCGTGCGGACGATCTTGAACTCATCGTGGATTGGACATGGCTTGTGTTCATTGCACGACTTCAGACCCAACCCACAACCTGTAAACAGTTGATTACCGTCAATAGCGGTCACTACGTCCGCGAGTGTGTGCTTAAGACATTTCTCGTCCATAAAGAATCCTCCATGCGGGCCCTTGACTGACAGCACAAGTCCCTTACGGCTAAGCTCCGTAAGTATTTTGCCCATGAAATGCTCAGGCGAGTCGACACCGTTGGCGATTTCTTTAATGCTTAAACGGTCACCGTCCTTACTTTTTTGCGCAATAAAAATTGTAGCGCGAATGCTATACTCGCATGCCTTTGAAAACATAGTGTGTGAGAATACGAACCAAAGGTACAAATGGATTCGTAAAATAAAAGATATTTTTATCTTTTATTATCAGTCCCGTTTTCACGGACTAAAAAACCGCCTAAATGCGGTCTAAACGGTTTCGCTTCCTATTAGTCGAATGAGTCTCAAGGGCCGTCCGGGCATATGGTCCGTTAGATGGTTAGAGCAAGCCTGACTTGGCCTGGCGACCCTGTGTCTATTCAACGACTGAACCGCTTACGATAATCCGCTGGCGTCAATGATGTTTCGAGCTTAAATAATGTGCGGAATGAGCTGGCATTTAGGTAGCCAACTCGGCTGACAATTTCATCGAAGGTGAGATCGGACGTTTCGAGCAAACGTTTTGCAAGATCGATGCGAAGATGTTGAAGGTATTGCACTGGAGGGATACCTACTGCTTTTTTAAAATGCCGGATAAACGTGCGCGGACTCATGCGTGCTGCCTTCGCTGCTTCGCTGATATCAAATGAACGCTGGAGATTTTTTGACATCCAGGTCTGTGCGAGCAGAACGCCTTCATCGCTGTGCTTGTGCTGAACGGGCGCAATTTCGTAAGCCACCTGGGATGGACGATTGATATCCACCAGCATCGTTTTCGCGCAAGCCAGCGCAAGGGCATGACCAGCCTCTTTTTCGATCAGCTTCATGGCGAGGTTGAAATGTGAATTCACAGGACCTGCCGAGAAAATCCGCCCGTCCTGCAAAATCAGTTGGGACGAATCAAGCTTAACATCGGGATGAAAAGACCGAAAATATTCGTTGAGCCACCAGCTTGTTGTAATTGTTTTATTCCGAAGCAATCCTGTATTCGCAAGAATGAAACTTCCGCTGCAGCCTGCCGCCACGATCGCATTTTTTCGGTGTTGTTTTGAAATCCAACTACCACACCACGAAGCGATGCGTTCGGACTCCTGTGTCAGCCTTTTTACACCATCAAAATGCCATGCAGGAATAAAGATTATATCTGCACTGCCCGGCAGTTTACCATCCACCTTCATCGTCACACCGGACGAGGCCACAATTTCCTTTCCATCTAAGGATGCCAGCGTCCACGAGAATAATGGCCGGGCCCGGTGGTGATCTTTTATCCAAAGCTGATTGGCAATCTTAAAAGCATCAACGAAACCCGCTACACTTGAAAGTAACAGTTCATCAAAACAGATGATCGCAATTTTCTTCATGTGGCAAATTTAGCAATAAAGTTGTCAATAATGACAATGTCAATGACTCAACTATCGCCTACTCTCTTGCGTGTTATACGAGTCTGGTAACCATCGCAAACAGTTCACTACTGACGCTGAAATTACAAAACCATGTATACAAGTTCCATCGATCGCAGCTGCATATCGAAGCTCGGTGTCAACACAGGACTTTAATAAAACATTCAACAATAAAACTTAAATAACAATTGTATGGCAGTCGTACACATTTATGTTCCAGAAGGCTGGGTATCGCCCAAGCGTAAAAAATTAATGATAGAAAAAGTTACCGAGGCTGTTGTCGAAGCGGAGGGCGTTCCTCCTGTGCGCGACCTCACCTACGTACTCGTGCATGATATCCCCGATGGCGGCTGGGGACACAAAGGCAATGTCCGTGATCTTGAATCGATGAAGCCGCACATTCCTTCTGACCCGGCTTTATAATTTAACCGCGGGCCTTTCCAACATCGGGGGAAGTTGGTATTCGTTAGTGTTGGAATGCGCCCGCATTTGTACACCCACTACCAGTAAGCGCTAATTCAACAATGGAATTTCAAAACAACATCAATGAGTAGAATCGCTTCGACACTTTCTCGGCATGATAGCGATCGCACACGGTGAGCTGCCCCCTGTCATTGTGCATTGACGATGTAATCCATGGTATCCGGCAACGAACAACGGGGAGGCTACATGTCATGTCTATTTTTTTTGTGTTGCAAGGCCGAAATTCTCCATCTGTCCTTAAGCTTTCTTACACGGATAATTTTTATCGGGTGTATAACGTTCAGCTTGCCCCCTTCAGTTTAATCAACTCATCAGCAATGGTTTAATCGGGCGTATCGCAACTCCCAGGTCACTGTTTGCATCCAAATCGGTTATCCAGACAGTATGGCTGCCCGTTAATTCTCGCTTTTCCTACAAATCAGTACATGCCAGGTTACTACAAACGGTTACGGTTTAGTGATTAAAACAATATTTTTGGCCGTCATCAGTTGCGGACGTGTGTGGTAGGATGAGTACGATGACAGGACTATACGCTCATTATTAAAAGACCCACATGAAGAAAGTTTTTACCGTTTCTCTATTCCTCCTTTTATTTTATCATTCGCACGCGCAACGGATTGATAGCCTAACCAGTCCCACGGTATGGTACAGCGCAGATCGAAGTCTTCTCAATACTGGCAAATGGAGCGATATCAGCTTCTTTAAGAAAGACGCGTTAGGCGCATCGGCAACCTCGACACCTTCCACTTATGACACGATCAATTTCAACAAGGCATTGAAGTTTGATGGCCTTGATGACTACCTAAAAATTCCCAACAGTCTCGAAGGGTTGTCTGATTTTTCGATCCTGGCCGTGTTTCAATCTGCTGATACAACAGAGCGTGGCGTGTGGGGCACAGAGCAATCATTATCGCGAAAGGCTTTGTTGACGACCCGCAGGGCAATTGGACCTGATACGGTTTCTGACAGCTATGGGAAGAATGAGCGGATCACGTTACTCAATTGCGTCCTTCAAAACTGGGACGAAGCCGTCACAGCTTCGTCATCAACGGCTTATATGTCGCTTGGTAGTGCGGGGCAAGCAGTACACTTCCAACCGTTTAAAGGTGCACTGGCGGAGTTAATTGTCTTTAATCGCTCGCTCAATTTTCTGGAACGTGTCCAATATGAAACCTACCTCGCTATTAAATATGGTACAGGACTTCGCGGTTCCGGGAACTTCGTAAGCTCGGGCGATCGAGTATTATGGCAGACAGAACAAAACAAAGGCTATGGAAGAAACATTGCCGGCATTGGCCGCGATGACTACTTCGGACTTTATCAAAAACAATCGGGCAGTGCCTACGACTCATCTCTTCTCATCATGAGCGCGGCAGCCCTGGCTCCTACTAATGGATTAAACAACGCAATCATCCCTGATCAAGGTTTCATTCTTTGGGGGGACAACGGGTTATCCTTATCCACCAAACGCGGTGATGGTATCGACTCTGTCCTCATGTTTGTTCAGCGCAAATGGTTAGTGACCTCAACGGGAATGACAGCAGCGAAGGGCGCAACAGACGTATACATCGATCAAAAAAGATTGCCCGCGGAGCCGCTGGGATACTGGCTAGTCATTGACCGCAGTGGTAGCGGAAATTTTTCGGTGGACAATCTTGAATATGTTTCGCCAGAAAAAATTGTAAACGGAAAAGTGCTTTACAAAGTACAGTGGGATAAGGACGGCTCTGGGAAAGACAACTTTGGATTTGCCCGCAAGCGCGAATTGTTTGCAGTTGTCAGAACACTGAAAAATCCTTCGTGTACGGATGAGACGGCTGGAAAAGTAAAGATCGAAGTAATTGCGGGCAAGCCTTCGTTTTACTTTGATCTCAAGCAGGTGAATGGAAACATATCAAGGTCGTGGAGACAACCTGCCACCACGGTAAATCAGGAAGACCTGACGAAGGGTGATTATGAACTCCAGCTTGCGGATGGTGCCTCGGAAACGCTCACGCGGAATTTCAGGTTGACCATGCCGGATGCGCTGAATATTAACTTAGGGGCGGATCAGACATTCTCATCCGCCAATCCGATTGTGCTGGACGTGACGAGTCAGGTTCCAGATTCAGTTGATGTTACCTATCGATGGGAAAACAGCTTTGGTTATAGCAGCGTAGGTGAAAAGGTCACGGTAAGTGAACCTGCTGTCTATCGAGTCTATGTTACCAAAACGAAGGACGGTTGTGTATTTACAGATGATGTTGCCATCACCGGATCACAAGCACTGCGTGTAGCCGTGTATCCTAGTCCGGTTGAAAGCGATTCGCCATACAGTATAAGTGTCTCGTTGCCGGAAACCGGATCGGTCCGCGTTACGGTCTTTGATTCGAAAGGTGTTTCCGCGAGTCAGATGACCGGTGCAAACACTTCCGAATACCAATTCATTACCAGCTTAAAAAACCCGGGCTTGTATGTGGTAGTGATACAAACTGCAAAAGGCATTCAAAGCTACAAGATCATAGTAAACTAAAACAAAACAATCCGACAATCAAGCCATCAACAATGCGTGGTTGCAAAATATCGATGACCCTCTAAAGACCCCAAGCTCTCGTATGATATCGTTTTACAAAAAATCCCTCGTTGCACTTTTTATAATGGTTGGCGTTTCATCCATTACACTGGCTGAGCCTCCATCCGGAAAATCCTCTGTACACAAATATCCATCGCTCCAGCAGGAAGGTGTCATTGGTGTTACGGACGAAACTCCGCTTGACAATCCTGTTGACAACATCTTCCATATCAATTTGGATAATGCACTCTGCGAAGGCGACATCGTGTGGCTGGTGTATGAGCTTGACGGAGTTCAGGACCATACTAACGTGTCAAGAAGCATCAATGACCAATTGAGTGTCGGTGGATACATCGTAAAAAAACGCAAAGGCTGGAGCGAGCAGCGTGAACAAGTAAGTGTGCAATGGTTAAGAGAAGGTGATAACGCGGTACGTTTTACGATGCCTGCGACCGCAACTCATAGTTACCGCGTAAGAAATCTGCGATTGGAAGTAGTACGCGCTTCAAATGAGAACGAGATACCGGAACTTGTGTTCAACAGACCGTCACAGGTACACTACCAGAGCCAGGCCTACGTTAAAGGATTTGTAGGAAATACTGTAACAGCGTTGCGCATTAATGCAGAAAACGTAAAGCTGTATAATCAGGAATTTGAAAGCCTGATTGATGTTGAATCCATTAAAAGCTCGTGTGCTGTGGAAGTGGAGTTGACCCATACCGATGGTACGACAAGCTGCCATCGCGTTGAGTTCACAGGCCGGGAGGATGCTGATTTTATATTTACACGAAATGGAATTCATTACCGAACGGAAAGATTCGTTGACAATAAAACGGAAAGCACGATCGCGTTACAAGGAGCGATGCTGAAGACCGCGGCAGACATTTTGAGCGCACCGGCACACCTCTCGATAACAACGTTGCGCGATGTGGATATTCCGGCCCTTGATGCCGGCATGGAGAATGTTACTGCTCACCATGAAGCATTTCGTTTCCTGCCGAATGGAACGGTTTTCACGAAAGAAGTCAAGCTTTCTATCCCCTACGATTCAACTAAGATTCCGGACGGCTACACAACGGAAGATATTCGTACATACTATTTTGACGAACAAGCTCATCACTGGGTGGCCGTTCCTACGGATACCGTGTTGGCCGGAGTAGTGGTATCCAACACCACTCACTTTACAGACTATATCAACGCCATCATCAAAGTACCGGAGTCTCCTGAGGTTGAAGCGTATAATTCTACTTCGATGAAGGGCATTAGAGCAGCCAACCCTACGGCTGCTGTTAATCTCATCGACCCTCCTTCTGCTAACAACACAGGAAGTGCAGCGATCAGTTACCCGATCAACATTCCTGCAGGACGAAACGGAATGCAGCCACAACTTGCGGTAAGTTACAACAGTGCTGGCGGTAACGGATGGATGGGGCTTGGCTGGAATTTAATGGTGCCTTCTATCGGTATCGATACACGTTGGGGAGTTCCGCGCTATGATGCCGATTTTGAAACAGAAACCTATTCGATGAACGGAGAAATGCTGACACCAGTAGCACATCGTGGTGACCTTCAAAGACGATATACAAGTGGCAAGCAATTCTTTCCGAGGACTGAAGGTGCGTTCAACAGGATACAGCGATTTGGCAGCACACCGTCTGAATACTATTGGGTTGTGACCGATAAAAGCGGAACAAAATACTATTATGGTGCTACAGGAGGTGGCAACGGTACATTGGATAATCAATCGTTGCTGCGGACCGGTGCCAATAACACAAGCGGAAGTATTGCACAATGGATGTTGAGTGAAGTACGCGACCTGAATGGCAATACCACGCGATACTATTACGCCCCCGAGATCGGAACCGGACTCGCTAACGGTAAAGTAAATGGCCACCAGCTTTACCTGAGCAAAATCACCTACACCGGAATGAACGGAGCCGATGGAAAGTACTCCGTGATATTCACCCGCGTAAAACGTGATCCCGTGCTTCATCCAGACGTGACGATTGCAGCGAACCTTGGATTCAAGCAGGTAACGGCTCACCTCTTAAAGAACATTCAGGTATTCTACAATGGATCCACAAAAGTGCGCAGCTACGAATTCACCTACAAGCTCGGAGCATTTCAGAAAACGCTTCTTCAAAATATCAGAGAATTTGATTCACAAGATAACTTCTTCACACAACATGATTTCACGTATTACGATGAAGTAACTAGCGGAACAGGATACAAACCGTTCCGGGAATCGCGCACGTGGGCAATTGACGAGAATGATGGTGAAGTACGCGGTGATTTTAAAAAGCGGATTGAGGGAAGATTCGATGACAATGCGTCCATGTTGAGTGGATCGAAGTCAACCGACAACAGTTTTGGTATGGCAGTCTCGGTGGGTTTCAACCTCCGCGTTACGGATAAGACGCTCTCCGTGGGGGGATCGTTCAGTTCATCGGGCTCGGAAACGCAGAGTACCCTCACCATGATTGATTTGAACGGTGACGGTTTGCCTGATAAAGTGTTCATCAAACAAGGGCAGCTTCATTTCAGTCCGAATTTATCAGGCCCTGCCGGAGCCGAAAAGTTTGGTGTTGCTTCGCCTGTATTGCGAGGTGTCAGCAAAGGTACTGATCCTGTGACAGTCTTCTTTAGAGAAAAAAGTAAAACCATATCAGGCGGATTGGAAGCACAAGGTCCAGCGTCTGCACCGGTGTTTGGAGGTTTCGGTTTGAACAAAACCAAATCTGAACAAACGATTTATTTCAGCGAAGTGAACGGAGACCAACTCCCCGACCTCGTGGATCGTGGCAAAGTATATTTCGGAAGGTTGAATCCTCAAACCGGAGTTCCTGAGTTTGTTGAGTCCAGTGCGCTTACAGCAAGCCCTATTGTGCAAGGTGGAGCGATCAGTACGGAAATGGGATCGACTGATGAGCTTGAATTACAACGCACATTGCGCGAGAACCCTTTGCACGATGTTGTGAGAATGTGGGAAGCTCCTTATACAGGGCGCATAAAAATTACCGCCCCTGTTCAACTCCTGAACATCCAGGACGAAGACCGCGCAGAAACAGCGGCCGATGGTGTACGCGTTGCCATACAGCTTCGCAACACTGAAGTATGGAAATTAGTCATCCCCGCGGACGACTATAGCCTTCATACACCTGCAGGAGTAAATGATCTTTCCGTAAACAAAGGCGATCGCGTTTTTTTCCGTGTTGGTTCTATTTCCAATGGTTCGTACGATCAGGTGTCGTGGGCTCCTATCGTAGAGTATACCACGCTCCCGTTCGATCTGAAAACAGATGTAAACCGCAAGTCGTATAAGAAATATGATGCGCAGAAAGATTTCAAGCTTAGCGCGCTCCAGAAGGTGTCGATGCCAGAGAAAGGCCGGATAAGAATCGAGAGCAGATTTCTCAAGCCTGTCACCACCGATAATTTGCAGCTGGAAATTATTCGTGAAATCACAAACCCTCAAGATACTAACGATCCCGACCGTGTCATTTCCACCGATACCATTCTGGTGAGAAAATATTCCTGGAGAGAAGAAGCTGAGAAAGACTCCGTGATTGAACTAGACGTGCAGGAAGGTCATCACCTACAGTTCAAAGTCCATAGCAATACCAATATAAGCTGGGCGGATGTAGACTGGAAAGTGCGGTTGTATTATACCTCCCTCACGGATCCAAAATATAAAGACCAGGAGATCTATGACCTGGACGGAAACCCCGTGATTGAGTTTAAGCCGATCGTTGGATACTCGATGTACAATACGGAAGTCAAAATGAGCAAACCGTTTGTGATAGCCGAAGAAGAAGATTCGGTCGACATTGAGGTTATGCCTGTGCTCGAGTTAAGCGGTGCTCCTGTTCTTTTTGACGGCAAGATCTATTTTTCAGTAAAGAAGAAAGATGCGCTTCTCGCGAAAGACACAATCGAGGTGGAGGGAAATCAGGTCGTCTCAGACCTTGAAGCGAAAGAGCTTCGTGTGGCGAATAAAGATTCCATTTATGTAGAATATCACGTGGAACGCGTGCTGCCAAGAGGTGCAACTGCGGGCAGCGAAGGCCCCGGATTAGCAGACCTCATCCTGGTAAGCGGTGCCACCATTACCACCCCAAGCGATGAAGAGGACGTAGAAGCAGGTCTTCATATCGATGATGGAGGTAACCGCGAGTTTGGCCACGGCTATCACCGGTGGGGGCACTTTGCCTACCAGGCCAATGATGAGCTGCGGGCAAATAGCCCGATCGTTGAAAGCGAACTGCGTGTGAGTGACAACGTGAAGAAGGCAAAGAAACAAGATCCGGGAAGCTTCGAGGATGGCAATGATTTAAAAGACAGCGATTCCTATAAACCCTACGATGAGAAATTCATCATCCTGGTGCCGATGAGCAAAGGCCAGAATTGGACCGGATATGATAACGATACGTATGTCGATGCGACTGGCATCAGCAGCTCCCGCATGGGTGATAATGATCCCAAAGCATCCGCGACAACTACAGTAAGCGCGGGCACCGGAGCACGTGCGATCAGCAGGAAGACAGAAAGTACCGGCTCATCCTATTCACTTGGCGTCAGTGCCGGAATAGCAGGCGTAAGCGCAACGTACAACGAAGGTATTACGAAAGCGATCACGGACTATACCGACTTTAATGGCGATCGATATCCGGATATTGTTGTGGGTAACAACGTTCAGTTTACAAATGCGCAGGGAGGTTTGTCCGATCGGAAGTACACCCATCCGGATCAGAACAATTCCGTTTCAACTTCAGACGCGAAAGGACTCGGGTTCTCCGGCTCCTTCACCACGTCAAAAGAAGAGCACGGCATTTCGAAAAAAGTTGGAAAAGCCATTGTGAGCATGGGCGATGGCAAAGGTAGTGCAGGACTCAGTGCGAACGGCAGCATCGGCCATAACAACACAAGCTTTGTTTGGATGGATATCAATGGTGATGGCCTGCCCGACCGCGTCTCACCGAGTGGTGTTCGACTGAATCTTGGTTATAGCTTTACTCAAGAAGAAGAACCGTGGGATCAGCAACAGCTCGCGGTGCAGAAAGGAGAAAGCACGAACACCGGAGCCGGACTGGGAATTAGTCTCTGGGGAGGAAGTATTTCCGGGGGTATCAGCCTTGCGCGATCCGATAATAAGACCGTGGCGGCATTGCAGGATGTGAATGGCGATGGACTTGTTGATATTGTGTCGTATCAGGGAGGAAGTTCTGCAATAAAAGTTCGCCTCAATACCGGAAATAGCTTTGCTGCAGCAAAGGACTGGACTGGCGCCCTTCACATCAGCGAAAGCTCATCCACAAGTCAGTCCGCTAACATTGCCTTCACAGCCGGAATTTATATTCCTGGAGCCAATATCAAGATCACAGTCAATCCAAGCTCCAGCAAGGGCTTCGGGGCAAGCCGCGAACTTGCAAAGCTGGCCGATATGGATGGTGATGGATTCCCTGACTACGTTACTTCGAATCGATACGATGACCTTCATGTGTCGCGCTCAACGATTGGTCGCACCAACATGCTCATGGGAGTGAAGCGTCCACTTGGGGCAAGTTTTGAAATGAACTATGCCCGCGTTGGAAATACATACGACTTGCCGCAGAGCCAGTGGGTAATGAACAGTGTATTACTGCGGGATGGTTTTAAGAACGATGGCATTGACAGCATGCTCACCACCTTTACGTATGACAGTGGTTACTATGATCGTCATGAGCGCGAAAGCTACGGCTTCAAAAAAGTGATCACCAGAACACACAACACGGGCGACAAAAATCTGCCTGTATATACCCAGGTGACGCAGGTGTTTGAGAACCGAGACTACTTCAAGAAAGGCGCATTGCTGAACGAGGTGATGACTGACAAAGACGGCAAAAAATATGTAGAGAAAACCAACGAATACGAGTTGCAGACGGTGAGCGATGAGGTCAAATTCCTCGCGCTGAAAAAGACCGAGCAGCGATTTTTTGAAGGGCAAAGCGAGGCCGGTAAATCTACCTCAAACACATTTGTTTACGATGCGTTGGGTAATGTCACCGCCTATACCGATGACGGAGATCCGGAAAGTACTGAAGACGACCTGACGGCAACGATCACCTATCATGACCTCGATGGTCTGTATGTAAAAGGTACGCCTAAATCTATCAAAGTGAACGGTGGATTGAGAAGACGTGAGTCGGTTATTGATCCGAACACGGGTGATATTAAGCAGATCAAACAATACCTGAGCGAAAGCGAAATTGCCATACACGATCTGGAGTACGATACGTACGGTAACCTGAAAAAGATAACGCGACCGAAGAATGCAAAGGATCAGCGGTTGAGCTTTGAGTATGAGTACGATGCTGACGTCAATACCTACACCACCAAAGTCAAAAACAGTTATGGATATAGTAGTGAAGCTACTTATGATGTGAGATTTGGACAGGTGTTGAGCACGAAAGATCTGAACGGCAACGAGACTAGCTACGAAATCGATAATTTGGGTCGTGTAATTTCGGTGACCGGTCCGTATGAGAAAGGCAGCGCGAAAACGATTCAGTTTGAATATCACCCGGAAGCTTCCCTCCCATTTGCAATCACGAAGCATTACGATCCGGCAAATCCTAAGAACACACTTAACACGGTGATCCTTGTGGATGGACTGGGAAGAGTATTGCAAACGAAAAAAGATATCGCGCTGTACGATGGAGAAGGTAAGCCAGACAAAGAAATGATGAGTGTAAGCGGAAGGGTTTTCTTCGATGCCTTCGGCAGAACTACAACGGCCTACTACCCCACTACGACTACGGTAGCAACGGATGTTACAGTGTTAGGGACGTTTTTGGATACGAAAGATGGAATAGATCCGACCACCACCACTTACGATGTGATGAACCGAGCACTCACCGTCACCTTGCCTGACAAAGCTGTTACTAAAACTGAATACGGTTTCGGTCAGGACAGGAATGGTCAGCAACAGTTCAGCACAAAAACAACGGACGCGAACGGTAAGCAGACTGAACAATTCACGGATGTACGTGGACGAGTTACTGCAGTGAAGAACTACACATCTGAAAAAGATATCTGGACAAGCTTTAAATACAATGCAATCAATGAGCAGATAGAAGCTACAGATGATCTCGGTCATACCACCTTCTCTCAATACGATAACTTTGGAAGACGTACACAACGGAAACATCCGGATGCTGGAACCACCGCGTATAGCTATGACCTTGCTGGCAATCTGAAAGAGCTTGTAACAGCAAACCTTGCTAAAGAAGGACAAGCGATCAAATACACCTATGATCTTGAACGCTTAACTGACATTACCTATCCGCAGAATCCTGAAAATAATGTGAAGTATACCTATGGCGCGGCCGGAGCGTCTGATAATCGTGCGGGTAGAATCGTACTTCAGGAGGACGCCAGTGGAGCACAGGAATTTTTCTACGGACCATTGGGTGAAGTGGTGAAGAATGTAAGAACCATCGTCATCCCGCAGCACGATGAGCAGACATACACTACCGAGTGGAAATACGATACCTGGAACAGGCTTACATCCATGATCTATGCCGATGGCGAAGAAGTCACATACACCTATAACGTTGGTGGCCTGCTGCGAAGCATGGATGGCAAAAAGAAAAATGCGACCTTCAGTTATGTGAAACAGCTTGGCTACGATAAGTTTGAGCAACGCGTGTTCCTGGCGTATGGTAACGGCACGAAAACTACGTATGCTTACGAGCCGGAGCGCAGAAGATTGCAAAACATGACTGCGCAGACTGCTGCCAGGCGATCGTTCATGGACAACGTTTACACCTATGACAAGGTGAATAATATTCTTGGAATGGTGAATAAAGCTCCCGTACCGGGTGCAAGTTTAATGGGCGGTTCGAGTGAATACACCTATAACTATGATGACTTGTACCGGTTGACGACAGCGCAAGGTCACTACAAAGGTGCTAACGAAGAACATAACTATACACTCGCGATGGCTTACAATAGCGTTGGTGGTATTACTCAAAAAACGCAACGTCATTTGAAGAAAGGAAATGAGCAAAAGAAAACTTCTTACAGCATGGCGTATACCTATGGTGAAGAACAGCCTCACGCTCCTACTCACATCGGTGACCAGACGTACACGTATGATGCCAACGGAAACCAGTCCGGCTGGACAAGTGACAAGAGTGGCCAACGCAGAAATATGATGTGGGATGAAGAAAACAGGCTGCGATCAGTTCAGGATAACGGTGCGGTTTACCAGTACATCTATGATGCAAGTGGTGAACGCGTGATCAAAGGCAAGAACATCGGCCAGCGCGTTTTTGTGAATGGAGAAATCAAAGCATCAAGCGGTGGTATGGGTAATTACCAGATTTACGTAAATCCGTACATCGTGCTCCGAAGTGGTGGTTACACCAAGCACTATTACATTGAAGGGCAGCGCATTGTTTCTAAATTAGGTGGCGGCTGGGACAACAATGGAAAAGGTCCGTTGAAGGCAGGCGATGGCAAGGTTAACTATCCTAAAAAGACGCAAGATCTCGTTGACGCGATCGTGAAGAATCTAAAATTCCTCGGAGCAGACGGGCAAGTGCTCACCGCTGGTAAGAGTGGTAAAGTGCCTCCCGGTCAGCTCAAAGGTGGCACGAGCACAGCCGAAAGCTTCAGGTATTTTTACCATCCCGACCATTTAGGAAGCACTTCTTATGTGACCGATGCAACCGGTGAAGTCTATCAACACGTGGAGTACTTTGCTTTTGGCGAGACGTTTGTTGAAGAGCATAGTAATACAGATAGAACGCCTTACTTGTATAATGGGAAGGAACTTGATGAAGAGACAGGGTTGTATTATTATGGGGCGAGGTACTATGATGCGAGGACTAGCATATTCCTCTCAGTTGACCCTATGGCGGAAAAGATGTCTAATGTTTCTTCGTACGCCTATTGCTTCAATAATCCAGTTCGATTCACTGATCCGCAGGGGTTAGAGCCAGACGACAGACCAAGCCCAAACATTTGGCAAAGAGTAAAAGCATTTTTCGGCATTGGAAGAATTATGGGTACAAGAGTTGCCAATAACCAAAGGTATGTCAACCATGGCAATTTGCGTGGAAAGGGTAAGCATAATTCTCCAACAGCGCAACCACAACAAGATCCAATATCCGGGCCACCAAGTTCCAGCCCAATTCCTGACCCTCAGCCTGAGACACAGCAAACGCCTGACCCTGTTCCGGATACGCCACAGCCGCAGGTTCCGCAAGATACGCCAGAACCACCACCCGGCAATCCGGTAACCCCTCCATTGCCATGTGTTCCCCAAAAGTTCGACTTGAGTTTTAACTGGATTCCCAACCAATCGAGCCCAGAAGATAAATCGTTCGCCTTAGGTCAACTACAAACTATTGCTGACCAGTGGAACGGCTGTAATAATTACTCCCAGGTGTCGATCACTGTCAATACTCCGCTGTCGGTCACAACACAGAATAGAATTAACACCAAAGCGGGTATAACAAATAACACTTTGATGTATAATCGTGCACAATGGATACAACGCCAGTTAAATGGAATGGGTATCGGGGCTGGTGCTTTTCTGAATAATAAGGGGCAACGTAGGCTATTTATTAACTGGGGAATTCCGAAAGGTACTACGCCATCATCAACCGTATCAATAAAATGAAAGTAAAATGGAAATCAAAACCTACATCGTTATTTGGGTATTAAGCATAGTACAATCCGGTGCACTTTGCCAAAGCTTAACAAAATCAAATTTCATTGGTGAATGGACGCTAACTAAACACGTAACAACAATTGATGGTATTAGTAAGAGCTATCCTGTAGCCGACACGCCTACAACTTACACTTTTTATAAAAATGGTAAAGTTTCCTGTTCGTATTTTGCCGGAGACAAGCACAATCAATTTCAGGGAAGATGGCAACTGTTGTCGGCCGGCAAAAAGGTAAGAATCAACTTATTTGATTTGAAAGAAATTCCGGCCAATCCGATGAATGTCCTAAGTGATTATCATTTAATAATTTTGAGATTTGAAAAAGAAGAATTCGATACAGAGGAATTTCTTTTTACTGAGGAAACTCCGGGTGTAAGCACTTTTACCAGATTGAGATGATGAGGTTGAACCACACAGCAACATTTGCAAGAATAGTACTGATTGTACTTTTAGGCTCATCTTGCGGGTCAGAGAAACAATACTTTAAGAAAGCCCTGACAAGGAGTGATAAAGACTTTCTTTCGAAGAACGATTCGCTGATAAAGGATTTCAATGGTCGAACAAATTGGTATAAACAATACTGGAACGGCCCGCTATTGGTTCATAGAACCCATGGTCGGTATGATTTCAAGCAAGTCGGAAAATGGAAACAAACATCAAAAGACGGTACAGAGCTTTATGCAACTACAAATTTCGATGAGTACGGTTTTCTGAAAGATGAGAAAATATTTGCTTACGATGGAGGCATTGATGTTGAAACCACTTGCAAGAAAGACACGATCAATAAAAATGTTGTTTTGGAATGCCAAACAATTTGGAATTATACAGGCACGAACATCATTCGAAGAAAATCCCGATCAATAATTAAGGGCGGAAAGAGTTATAAACACGGTAGGTGGGAATATTTTTCTCAGGAGGGGAAACTGATGAAAATAGAGGAGTATGTAATGAATAAAAGAATAGACTAAGGAGCTGTGAATGTGCTTGGAAATTACCGTGGCGAAGTAGAAACAAACTCACACGTGTTAGATTTTTATGAAATGAAAAAAACAAATATGATTACTACCCGAAAACTTAACTATTTATTTATCGCTTTGGTTGCTGCACTTTTTTCATGTAGCAAAGATGATGCTACACCCATGGCCTGCTCTTTCAAGTTTAACAGTAAAGACTACGTTGCGCCCGGGGGTTTGTGTATTCAGACTGAAAGGACACCTGGAACGTATGTCACTGCGTTGACGGCAGCAAACGGTCAGGGTAACGAGCAGTGGGTATTAAACGTTGAAGAGGGCGGCACAGACCTAAACTTATATGCCGATCAAATCAACTACTTTATGGGAAGTGGCGGCAAAATAACATTTTCGAATAACCAATTTACCTTCAGCGGCAACCTGGTGCATCCTGTTACAAGAAATGTGGCCGGTACAATTGAGGGAAGTTGTAGTTGTACGTCAAGTAAGTAACGAAGTGCAACTATAGGTAGATCAATATTACTTGTTCGCAACAAAACTATTCGGCCAAAACGGACTACACTCAGATAAGTTTCTTTAGAAAATTCAAAGGCGACATTTAGTCAAAACCAAGATGGATGACCATTTTGATCCGTGGTCCAGTAACCTTATACACGGTGCCGCGGAAGGTAATGTTTGGCGTCTAGTTGTTAAAAAGTAAGTTGGAAGAGAGACACAATAAGAATATTTAAGCCCTTGGTTTGGGTAGTCGGGGATGTTGAAGGCGGGTGATTGGGAAGAGCAGACAATCCAGGAAGTGAAAAAGATTATTCTCATAGCAATCGCAGTTGGGCTGTTACTTCTCATGCTCGTCTTGTCAAAGTACCCGTGCGGAGACATTGCTGATGAGTTGCAAAGGAAAATCAACAATGTTGATGGTGCTTATGGTGATAAAGTAGCAATTGAAATTATACCATGTGAGATGCGCTATTTAAACGTTCGATTAAAGAAGATGCCTCCGTCACAAATTCCTTTGCATTCAATTCATACTATGCTATACGACAAGGATAGGCGAAGCGGTTGGATTACCTTAAAAATTTACGACCCAGCTGGTAGATACTTGTTCAGTCACTCCTCGGAAAATAAAATATACATACAACGAGGAAACTGAACATGAAGTAGTTTGGGTGGCAGACGAAAATCTTTACCCGACTGCAGGATAGCGAGAGTGCCCCTATTAAAAAATTGCCGGCTGGTGGATTTTATACTCTTCAAAAGACAACCAAACCCTGAATTCCACCGAGAAGAATCGGCTAGAAATCATAACCAATGAATAAAGTAAAACCAGGACATATTATCCTTTACCTCACGGTAGTGGTGCTGTCGGTGATAAACTACGAAAGCGATATAGTTAAGTTTCTATTTAGTGGATACAGCGCAACCTACGATGTAGTAATGATCAGACATTCCCGTTACCTGATAATCCTGTCGGCAGTTTTGCTAATCTCGCTTTCAATCGTTCAACAAATTAAAAAAAAGCAGTGGCTGAAGTTGCCGCCATTTTTTGCCATTGTTTTTTGGTTGCTTTCAATGCGTACCGCGGCTTACGTTGAAACGGACGGCACACTCGTCTCCGGCTGGTCGTTTATAAGAATCAGTAGCTGCAAGTGTTTTAACGATATGCACACGACACGCGACTCTAGTGCCGAAAACTGTAATATTCAATTCGATCCAATTTTGCATAGGAAGCTTAAAGAGCACCTAACGCCATGAGAGATCCAAACGGAATCTTGTAAAGTCTTAATTGCTTTTTGCTGCTTTTACACGCATGCTGGACATTTAGATCAAGCGTCAAAGAAAGGGATGTACTAGTTGATAATTTTAGAGTTATTGAAGATAAGAATGATAAACAGACCGGTTTGATGAGATACCACATCCATTTATAGCTACATAGAAATTTTATCACTGACTGACGAAGATCATGATGCGGTTTTCGAAAAGAAAAACATTAGTCTATCCGAGTTTGAAAACAGAATAAAGCAATGCAAGGAGTGTGTCAAAAGAAGTTACGCTGAATGATTTTTAGTCCTCGCAGAGTACCCTGTTCTGCTGTGCGTATTCTAGTTTCGATCGCTAGACTTTTGACTACTGACTTTTAAGAACCCTCGCGGGCTGGATACCCATGATCCGTGCAACATATGAGCCTACTGTCAGCAAAATGACTGTGAATATTGCCATCAGGGCAAGTATCATAATGCTGATTGGAAAATCAATTCGGTATGGATATTCTTGCAGCCACTCCTCTCCTAGCCTTAGCGTCACGGGCATCGCTACTGCACAAGCACATAGGAAGATCAGAAAGATTGGACGGAACAAGAGAATAAACAATGGGATAATCGCTGACCCCAGAAGCTTTCTCACCCCAATTTCTTTTGTCCGCTGCTGAAGGAGGAACAATGATGTCCCAAAAATTCCGAGTGCCGCAAGGAAGATGGCTATCCACGAGACGATCATGACGATCTGCTTTGTCCGCTGTTCCGTGACGTAGAACTGCGCAAATTTTTCATCCATAAAATAATAGTCTAATGGCTGGTGCGGTGCATACTCTTTCCATGTAGAACTAAGATTAGCAACCACTGCTTCCACGTTCGAAGGATCGAATCGGAGCAACAGGTATCGTGTGTATCTCGGATTGTATTCAAGGATCAATGGCTGCACTTCCGTATGGAAAGAACCGAAATGAAAGTCTTTTATCACTCCAACGACTGTTTTCCTCGAAGGCCTGCCAACGAAGATGTTCGGTAGTTCGATCAGCCTTGTCATCACGCTGTCGTGGATAGCCGCGGCTCCAGACTGATTTACGACAAAAGCAGTTACCGAATCAGCTGGGATGTTCGCGTCAAAAAAACGACCCTCCTGAAGTGTTAAGCCGAGGGATTGCAAAAAGTTTTCATCAACAAACATTTGAAAAAATGTTACGCGCCTGTCTTCATCTTCGCCCGCTCCTGGCATCGTGATACCGAAGGTGAACAACGCCTCCCCTGGTGGTACCGAACACATGGAAACGTTTCCAACCGACAGATGCTCACCTAATTTATTTCGAAGAGCAATTCGCTCATCAGGAGCCATGCCGGCTGCATTCACAACCAATATTTGCTGCGTGTCAAATCCTGTATCTCGGTTTAAGAGATAGTCTGTCTGACGTACGATCAGCAGCGCAATGGCAAGCAAGACGAAAGACACGAACAACTGAAGGAAGACGAGACTGTTGCGCAGGTAATGCGAAGAGCGGCCTGTTTTCTGATCACCGCGGAAGGCGACCAAGGCATCTTGCCGCAGGATCTGCATCGCGGGGAGAAATCCCGACAGGAAAACAGTTAATGTATAAACCAGCACAAATGGCCAGATCGCTTCAAGCGTGATCATGCGCAGATTCGCATCCATCATTTCGTTAAAGTATCGGATTGCGATCCATGCGAGGAACGCTGCCAGCACCATTGCGATTCCGCACATGACCATTGTCTCCACCAAATGACCGAAGACAAGCATGGGCTTGTTGATGCCTAGAATTTTCTTCAGGCCAATATTTTTCACACGCATAAGAAACTCGGCCGTACTGATATTGATATAATTGATGATCGCTGTGATGAGAATGAGCGAGCCTACAATAAGATAAATGAATACGATTGCCTGTGAACCATTTTTATCAATCTCGTAAAGGATATCGGACTTAAGGTGGATCGACTCGAGACTTTGCAGCGTTGGCTTCAGTCGTTCCGATCTCCCTTTCCCTCTGAACTCCTCGATGTAAGCCGGAAACTTTTCGATTAACGAAGCGCTGGCTTCCGGACTGGTAAGCCGCAGGTAAGTATAAAAGGCGTTGAAACCTTTTGTTTCAAGATTTAAGGATGCAGGTAATGCTTTCGAAACAACGGGGTGATTTTTGATTGCCTCCAGCGTTGAAAAGGATGCAACGAAGTCAAAGTTAAAATGAGTCCTCGAAAAATCTTCGGTGAACACATCTTTGACAACCAGTTCGATTGCGCCATTTAAAACGAGTGTCTGGCCTGTGGGGTCAGCATCTCCGAAATATTTTTTCGCACTTGAGGGTGTAAGGATTACTGAATAGGCGTCCTTCAGCGCAGATGAGTTGTCCACTGATCGGACGGGGAATGAAAAGAACTCAAGAAAATTGGGATCTGCAAAAGCAAAGTTCTTTTCTGCGAAGCCGATATCCGAGTCTTTCCGCATCAGGCCTACCTCGTTTCTAAAAATTCGCGTGAAGTCTTCAACTTCCGAGAAACGCTCCTTCAGTGCTGGCCCGGTTGTCGCAGACGTGAACGCAAAGCTCTGCAGCTCATCGTCCGATTTAACACGATGTACATACCGATAAATTTT
>DASWTM010000264.1:0-17508 GCA_036402115.1 Chryseosolibacter sp. | reverse complement strand
AGCTTAAACTTCCTGGAAGAAATTATTGACCGCGACCTGGCAACAAAGAAATATGACCAGATCATCACGCGATTCCCACCCGAGCCCAACGGTTATCTTCACATGGGTCATGCAAAAAGCATCTGCCTTAACTTCGGTTTAACGCAACGCTTCGGTGGCTACACCAACCTTCGATTTGATGATACAAACCCGGTGACCGAAGAAACGGAATACGTGGAGAGCATCAAGAACGATGTGAAATGGCTAGGCTTTCAATGGAAGAATGAACTATACGCTTCGGACTATTTCCCGCAACTGTATGCCTTCGCAGTAAAGCTTATTGAAGCTGGCCTTGCCTATGTAGACGACAGCTCCAGCGAAGAAATTGCGCTTCAGAAAGGAACTCCTACTCAACCCGGCAAAGAAAGCCCGTATCGAAACCGTAGCAAAGAGGAGAACCTCAAACTGTTTACGGAAATGAAAGACGGTAAATATAACGATGGTGAAAAAGTCCTTCGTGCAAAGATCGATATGGGGCACGTGAACATGCACATGCGCGACCCGATCATTTATCGCATCAAGCATGCCCACCATCACCGGACAGGAGACACCTGGTGCATTTATCCGATGTACGATTTCGCTCATGGACAAAGTGATTCCATCGAGAAAGTCACGCACAGCATCTGTACGCTTGAATTTATTCCGCATCGCGACTTATACGATTGGCTTATTGCGAAACTGGAAATCTATCCATCTCGCCAATATGAGTTTGCACGCTTGAACATGACCTACACGGTAATGAGCAAACGCAAGCTTCTTCAATTGGTAAATGAAAAATACGTCAGCGGCTGGGATGATCCGCGAATGCCTACCCTGAGCGGGGTAAGACGGAGGGGCTACACGCCCGAGAGCATTCGTGAGTTCTGCGAGAAGATTGGCGTTGCCAAACGCGAAAACCTCATTGATGTTGGATTGCTTGAGTTCTGCGTGCGCGAGCACCTGAACAAAATCGCGCAGCGCAGGATGGTCGTTTTTGATCCGATCAAAATCGTTTTGACGAACTACCCTGAAGGGAAAACAGAAATACTTACGCAGGAAAACAACCCGGAAGACGAAACTACAACAGTGCGCGAAATTCCATTCAGCCGCGAGCTATACGTTGAAGAGGAAGACTTCATGGAAAATCCACCGAAAAAGTTTTTCCGCCTGGCCCCCGGACAAATGGTGCGGCTGAAAAGTGCTTACATAATAAAGTGTGAGGAAGTCATAAAGGACGCTCAGGGTAAGGTCAAGGAACTGCGATGCACATATGTTCCGGAAAGCCGCAGTGGTTCCGATACATCAGGAATCAACGTGAAGGGTACACTACATTGGGTAAGTGCCACCCATGCTGTCGAAATCGAAACGCGCTTATACGATCGTCTTTTCAAAGTCGAAGACTTGAGTTCAGCCGAAGGTGATTTCAAAGACTACATCAACACTGACTCACTCAAGGTGCAATCGGCTTTCGCTGAGCCTGCGCTTGCCAAAGCCTCACCTAATGAACGTTACCAATTTCTGCGCAAAGGCTACTTTACCCTCGACCGCGATTCGACAGACACAAAACTGGTTTTCAACCGCACCGTCACGCTACGCGATATGTGGGCGAAAGAAGCAGGCAAATAAAAAAAGGCTAGCCAATAGAGCTGGCCTTTGACTCTTTCTATGACTATCCCCTGATGGATTAGGCGATAGCACGTGTGTCTGACGTGAATTTATAGGCAAAAGGATTGTTTACGATCACCGGAATGCGATTCGCATATAACAACTTCTTAACCTTAGTCTCCCACGCCTTTGCACTAAATCGGAATGTAATCCGACCAGGCTTTTGCGGATTTTTCTCCACAGGACCGTGATCCAGAGAGGATTCAATAATTTCATTGTAAAGGGCAGTGCTCTTGATCAGGAGGTACAAACCCCAGAGTTTGATTTCAACAATGTCTTTCGCTTCGTTCGCTAAGGATGTTGAGGAGTGGTTAACGTAATTCATATAGTAAGGGGATAAGGTTACACTATCGCCCTCAAAAAATCATACCAAAGCGACTTTATCCTTTATCGTTTTGAAACGAAGAAGAAACACTGCTCCTTTGCCGACTTCCGATTCGCACCAAACAGTGCCTTTCATCAACTCTACATACTTTTTGACGATCGAAAGACCAAGACCAGTTGAATTCTCGCCATCTGTCGGTTTTGCGCTGAGGCGCTGAAACTTCCTGAAGAGAAGACTCTTGTCCTCCTCGGTGAGCCCTGGCCCCTCATCACGTATTGCTATCACCACCGAGTCATCGCGCTCTTCCATCGACACGTCAATCGATTTACCCTTATCTGAAAATTTTAAGGCGTTTGAGATGAGATTCTCAAACACCTGGATAAGAAACAGAGAATCTCCCTCGATCATAGGATCACACATTTGATTAAACCGGATGGTGATCTCTTTTCGAGCTGCCTGTTTCTCAAAACTCTTCACCACCTGCATCAGCATCGGCCCCGGTGAAACTCGATCCATGAAAATCTTCACGCGATTGTTTTCGATCGAATCGATGTCAAGAATGTTCGTAATCATCTTATTTAACCTGACAGAGGCATCACTGATCTTCTGAATAATAAGCCTGTCCTCCTCCTTCAGATCGGAGTTGCTTAACAGAAAAATCTGAGCAAGCCCCTGTACGTGATTGATAGGTGTGCGTAAATCGTGGGCTAATATTTTGATGAGATTGTTTTTTTCTTCGTCAAGGGCCACGAGGTGATGGTTGCGCTTTTCGAGCTGCTCCTTCTTTAGTTCAATGCTTTGCCGTTGCCGCTCAATCTGTTCTTTTTGCTGATTACGCTTGTGGTACATGATGCCAATTATCCCAAGAGAAACGAATGTGACGGAAACCAACAAAATTAGAATGGTTCGTGCACGTGCATCTTTTTTAATCTGTTCGGTCTTCCCAATGAGATCGTTGTACTGGATTTCTTTTTCCTTGGTCAGAAGGACGACCATGTCTGTAGATTCGATTGCAAGGCTTTCAATAAAATGATACAACTCAAGGTCAATGTAGTGACTGATGATTTCCTCGAGTTGTCGTTTAAACTGAACACTGGCGAAATAGGCATCGAGCGGCTCCTGCCAATCACTGTCTTTCGAAAAAATGAAACCATGTCCCTGTCGTTTCACCGGAAAAAGGTTCTGGCGTTTCACATCCACTGAAGGCTCGTTCGCGAACATTTGCATATAAACCGGCAGGTCAATGAATGCGAACGCGCTATCTCTTTCTTCCACGGCACGAAGAATATTTTTTGTACTCGGGATGTATTCAATCTTGAAGTTGACTCCGCCCTCGCGCTGTAGCTTCAAAATATCCTGCTCATACGTGGTTGCTTTGATAGTTACCGCTGTGAGTTTAGCAAATACGCGATTGAATTCCTCCCGGCTTTGTACAACCGGGATGTTCTTGCTCGTGATCATTACCGAGATGTCAGACATGTAAGATTTACTGAATGCAACATCGCGCTCTCGTTCAGGTGTTATTGAAAATGCTGAAACACCAAAAACCCCTGGCACCTTTGCGTTTTTTACCGTCTCATACGTGTCACCAAAACTTTTGCCTTCCAGCCACACGATATGAACATCCACCTTGTAATAGGTCTTGAGAAACTTTCGGAAATCCTCAACAAGCTCATATTCGATACCACTCATTCCAGAGGTGTTTCGAAAAACAAAAGGCTGCGACTCGTACCAGTGCATGACGATCGTACCGCGCCCGTTCGCCTTCACAGTCTTCCATGAATCAACTTGTGAACTCTGGCTGTTACCGGTAACTGAGGAAGCGAGCAGCAGAAAAACGAGAAAATATTTTTTCAATCGGTCAAGATTAGGCTTATCTAAAATAATTTAAATCCGGCAAACGTGAAAACGGGCGTCTAATGTTGACCGGAACGCTTTTTTAATACCGTACCAAAAATGCAAGTATGGAACAGCAACTGATTAACGCCCTGATGAAATTGCTTTCGAAGGCTGGAGGCGGATCATTGATAAAAGACCTGATTCAGCAAGTTGATCAAAATGGCAACCCTAAAAGCTGGACTCCATCAGAAGTCAGTGCAGCCATCGAGTTCGTAACGTGGCAAACTGAGAACTTTGGAACAGCGGAAGCAACCGCGATAATTGAAACGCTGAAGAAAAAATATAACCTAAGCTCAGGGACAAGCAACGCTATTCAAGCGAGCGCGCATGAAAATCTGCCTGAAGCACCGGGTGTTCATGGGCTGCGATAACGACTATGACACGTCAAATAAAAGAGGCGTGGATATTCCACGCCTCGTGCCGTTAAGGGTGCTGTCTTCGGTTACTGCACCGTAAATGAATTGGATGCAGTTCCTGGGGCGCCTCCATACGTTAAACCTTGCACAACAATTTTGAACTTCGATGTAACATCAGAAGCAAAAAATCTAATCACCGCATTGCCTTTATCATCCGTTTCAACGGATGGATTCCAGTAAAGTGTTGGTCTGATATCCGGGCGATCCGGCAGATCCGATGGTTCATTATATTTCGGAACGTAAAACTCCCGCGCCTTGTAAAAACCAGGATAGGTTACGCGCTCCATTCCTACTGTGTTTCTTCCCATGTTCGACCCGGTTTTCATATAAATTGCAAGCACACCATTTCTCCCACGTGAGCCGAAGATTGCTGCCTTGCTACTTTGAATCACATCAACATACTCTATATCTCCGGGATTAAGCGAATTTACCACCTCCAGGTCAACCGGAGTTCCATCGACCGTGAACAAAGGCGGGCCATCATTGCCAGCTCTCAGATTGACCTCCATATTAGGCGGAACTCCCCGTATGATCACACCTGGAATTTTTGCCTGCAGCGCCTGGAGGATATTAATCGCGCCAGGGTGAATGTCTTTGGACGTTATTGTTGCACTCGGCTTGCCATAGATAGCAGGTTTGCGGGTTTCGTCAATACGCGTTGCTGAGATTTCAACGCCTTCTAGCAATCTGGCGTCCTGCTCAAGATTAAATGCGTTCTGCACTTTCAAGCGATACTCCGCCTGCTTCAAAAAATCGTCTAACCCCAACGGCTTAAATGTGGAGAACCGGAAAGCAGAAGGTGGGCTTGAGTTGAACGGATCAATTGTCAATTTCAGCGCAGTCTGCTTTCCCTTTTCGTTTTCAGTTTGAATGGCAAGACGTGTCGAGTCGAAGTGCTGGAGATCTTCGGTATAGAAGTTTCCATTTTCATCAGCCTCCATGATAATAAGTTCGCCTTTCGCTGTCAAAACCTTGAGCTTGGCTTTGGCTGCAGGCTTCTGCCCAATGCTCTTCACTGCTTTTCCACTGAGGCGGATTCCCTGCTCAGCATAGTGCTGAATCGGAGGCTGCTGGTCCTGCAACATCTCCTTCCAGGTAAATCTTCTCCAGCCATGCGTCATCATGAGCAAATCAAGGTGTCGCAGTGTCTCCATTGACTTGTCCTTTAAATAATAGGCAGGATCCTCAATCTTCCCTGCAAGATCAGAGGTCAGTAATAGGTAGTCGGCTATCGTTGATTCATACGGTGTCAGCGCTTCAACCGTATTCTCATCATAAACTGCAATTGAGAAATTACCCTGGGTAGGTTGGCCTTTTGGATCGAGCGCCTGAAGGTTCAGCGTCACTTCCTGACGTTTTGCGTAGCTCTGTCTCTCTGATGACACTGCTAGCTTTGCCTGATCTGCGTGATTAATAAAGACGAGGCGCTCACATTGTGGCTCACCCGCGCCATCGAATACGGTAAGCTGTGCAATACCTGTTGGAAATTTCGTCTTTGGAATCGAAGCTACGACCGGAGATGTCTTAACTTCTCCCGCAGCAGCAAAATAAATCTCACCGCGTGACTGTCCGACAAGATTGAATACCGCAGGGCCACCTGTGTCCGCAGAGATCGCTACTTTGATTGTGTTACCTGCATCCAAAACCTGGATCGTGTATCCTCTGCTTACCTTGGGTAAAGGCAACGTTAGGCCGGCATAGTTTCCTTTCAACCTGGCGGAGTACTGCTTGCCAGCTTCAGGCTTGAACTTAAATGCTCCCATGCCTTTGTGGTCAGTCGTAAATGTTGTTACGATTCCGTTCGAGGCCTCTACAATTTCGCCCTCTACTGACACACTTTCTCCATTCGCATTGATAGCCTTGAATGCTACGCGGTTTTCAAAACCTTGAATGAGATTTCCTCCCTCCGGAAAAAATTGCACATCCGGTTTTTGTTGAGGCATTGTTGCAGCCTGTGTGAGTTTGGCCGAGGGGTCGAACACTGAAATTTCCTTGGTGAAAAAGAAATCCTCACCAGTATTTTTCATGTAGTTTGTATATGCACGCACAAGGTAACTGCCCTGCGGCAGCGAATCCGGCAGATGGAAATCGCCATTGGCTATTCCTTCGGGTATCGGTAGCATGTGACGCTCGATCAACTTATGGTCAGCGTTCATCAGCTCCACATACATCACACGGCTGATGGACGAGTCAAGGCTCAGGTTTAGTCCATCCACCAGGTAGCCTTTGAACCAGATATCATCCCCTGTCGCATAGTACGGTTTATCAAGATGAAGGAAGACCTTTTCGATCGGGCGTTTGGCTTGATACGCTAGAAATTTTTCGACAATTTTCGTCAGCGTCTCATTAGGAGGAAGTACAAAACTGGTTGAGACACCTGCAATGACGAGCGCAATGATGAGGCTAATTCGTTTTACATTCATTTGAAGAGGGTTAGAGTAGGTAAAGCTAAGCTATTGTAGTGTTTGGTCGACTCACTTAAATTGGGGTACTTGAAATTATTATTGACTACTGGTAAATGATGTATATGAACGATAAAAAGTTGAAAAGGATGGGTGAAAAATGTGGTTTGCTGTGTCTTGTCTTCGCTATCCTCGCCAGCTGTGTGTCAAAACCAGACACAGAGCAGATCACGAACGGCAATTTGACCGAGGTATTGTCACGTTATGGGAAAGAAAATCCGGAAACAGAAGTCTTGATCGAGACTGACTTCGGAAATATGCGTATCCGGTTGTACGAAGACACACCTCTTCATCGGGCCAATTTTGTAAAACTTATCAAGGAAGGACACTACGAAGAGGGCGAGTTCTACCGAATCTTTTATCAGTTTATGATTCAAGGTGGTGATTTTGATGACCAACTCGACTACATGATCCCTGCCGAGTTTAATACAAAGTACATTCACAAAAAGGGAGCACTTTCGATGGCCCGGCAGGATGAAGACAATCCTGATTTAAAGTCGTCCTCAACAGAGTTTTTCATTGTGCATGGTGCCCGGTATGCGGACTATCAGGTGCAAACAGAGATTGAGAACCTTGGCTTGACGCTGACAGACGAACAAAAGAAAATCTATATGACTGAGGGCGGCTACATGTCGCTGGATCAGAAGTATACCGTGTTTGGCGAAGTTGTAGAAGGACTGGAAGTTATTGACAAGATTGCAAGCGTCAAAGTATATAATGAAGACAAGCCGTTGAAAAAGATTCCGTTTCGTATTTCGGTCAAGTGACATTCGACCGGGGCCCCACCGATCTCCGAAGCGAAGCTGTATTACTCTATCATTAAAAATTCGCGCAGTCAGGGATGCTGCCTATTTTGGTACATACTGATTTGCGCGGATGTTTTTTGCTGCGAGGACTACCGTTTCTTCCACCCGTTTCTTTCTTGTTTCTTCACGTTTGGCGCTGCTGATCCATTGAAAAATTCCTTTCCGCACGGAGGGTGGAAACGCTTCAAAATTTTTCAGAGCCGTTTTATTTTTTCTAAGCATCTTATCGAGATCGGCCGGGATCACCATTTTCTCAACCTCATCCAATGAGGACCACGAGCCATTCTTCCTGGCCAGCGCAATGGCGGCAAGACCGGCATCATGCATTAATCCTGCGGCTACTAATTTCTTGACACGCGTTTTATTCAACTTGCTCCAATTGCTGACGGGCTTGCGTTTGCTGAAGTATTGATAGCGGCTCTCATGGTCACGTTTGTTGGGTTTGCTGTCAATCCATCCGAAACACAACGCCTCCTCTACTGCTTCTTCGTAGTAAACACTGGGCGTACTGCTGCTTTTGTGATAGATAATTAGCCAAATGAACGTCTTCTTGTCGTGATTCTTCTTAAGCCAGTTGCGCCAGGCGTTGCGATTTTTTGCATAGAAAGTGATCGACTTATCCTTTTCAGGAATCATAGCTTATTTCATTTCAAGCACAACAACAGAAAATGGAGGAATATTCACGGTAAGGTTGTCACCCGACACTTTGAAGTCCTGAAATTTTTTCGGTTGAATTAAATCAGGTTTTTCAAACGTGTTGTGGTCAGTAAGCTTTGGTGAAGTGAGAATGCGACCTGTCGTGTTTGCCAACCTTGCTCCTTGCAGTTGGATAGAAATGTTCTGCGCTTGTTTTGCATCAATGTTAACCAACGAGATGTGCATCACACCTTTCGCATCTCGGGAGGCGGAGGCCGAAAGTCCGACAACGGTATCTGCTCCAAAAGAATAATCTTTCCCCGCCACATCGACCGGTAGCATGGTGGCGTCCTGGTGTACTTTATACATCTCGAGCACATGATAGGTTGGCGTTAGCAACATCTTCTCTTCGTCCGTCAGAATAACAGCCTGCAACACGTTTACGGTCTGTGCCAGATTAGCCATGCGCACACGCTCAGCATGCTTGTGAAAAATATTTAACGTAGCGCCTGCGAGCACGGCATCGCGCATTGAGTTCTGTTGGTAAAGAAAGCCCGGATTGGTTCCCGGCTCAACATCATACCATCCGCCCCACTCATCAACGACCAACGCAATTTTTTTGTTGGGATCCGTCTGGTCCATGATGGCACTGTGTTTTGTGATCAGTTCGTCCATCTTCAGTGCCTGCACCATGGTCTTGATATATTGCTCCTCCGTAAAACCGGTAGCGGGTCCTTTCTTACTCCAGTCGATAACGGAATAATGATGTAATGCCAGTCCATCGACCATCCCGTGAGGGATGTTTTTCATCAGCACTTCAGTCCAATGATAATCACTTGAATTAGCACCGGAAGCGATTCGGAAGATTTTTTCGGAGTTTGACCATCCGGTCATGAACGTAGCGTACTGACGATAAATGTTTGCATAATATTCTGCGGTCATGTTTCCTCCGCAGCCCCACGCTTCATTACCGATGCCCCAATACTTTACGTTCCAGGGGTTTTGTCTCCCATTAACGATTCGGAGATTGGACATTGGGCTCACACCATCAAAATTCACATACTGCACCCAGTCTGCAACTTCCTGAACTGTTCCGCTGCCTACGTTAACAGAAAGATAGGGTTCGGTATTAAGGAGTTCACACATGTTGAGGAAGTCATGCGTACCGAATGAATTGTCTTCGGTGACATTACCCCACCAGCGGTTAACAATGCTTGGTCTTTTGTCTTTTGGTCCGATACCATCTTTCCAATGGTAGGTATCCGCAAAGCATCCTCCGGGCCATCGAAGGTTCGGGATGTTGAGTTGTTTTAATGCTTCAACAATGTCGTTGCGAACGCCTTGGGTGTTCGGGATTTTTGTAGTGCCCTCACCTACATAAAATCCTCCGTAAATGCAGCGGCCAAGGTGCTCCGCGAAATGACCGTAAATATGTTTGTTGATGGTGTGCTTGCCCTGGTCAGCATGAATGACCACCTGGTTTTGTGCCATGGCGAAGATCGATGTTGTGAGTAACGTGAGTAGTGCTACAATTTTCATAGGCGGATGGTAAGGAAAAACAAATTAATGAAATTTGCCCATCCACAAAATGAAAAACCGCAATTAGTCAAAATGACAATAACTTCACGGCAGGAAGAAAAAAGAGCAGGAAAACTTCCTGCTCGTAATTGAAATTAAAGCTCTGCGCTCGTGCTTAAGCCCATCGCGTCTGAACCGCCCGGAGTTTTCTCCGTTGAATCGTGCCCCTCCAGTTTTACAAGTTTGTTGTAAAGTCCGAGAATGAGGAACGATGGCGCCCATTGGCCAATGAAAACTGCCCATTGATCTTGCTTGAGAAGTTTTAATGTTAGGGATGCCGCCATTGACCCCACTGCTGCCCAAAGAAATGTATCCGAAGGCAGCTTCGCAGTCTGCTCTTCAATTGCTTTCGCGACAGGTCCCTCTTTACGCATAGGGTTGTAGTTGGCAGCTTTTCTCTTTACCTCTGCTGCTACATCTTTCACATTAGTTGCCATAAATTGAATGTTTTAGTTAGAATTTTTTCCCAGAAACCACACGGGCATTCCTGCCACAAACGGGTTTCGCACTTTGCAATTCTAAATAATTATACCGGAAAGGTTTATGAATGATTATGGGCGGTTGACAGCGTGGTGGGTAGAGTCCGAAAGTGGTTTACTCTTGTAGTATGCGTCAAATTTCTTGCGATTCTTTTTGATGTTGTCTTTAACCGACTTTGGCATCGACTTTGAACCGGGCTTAGGACAATCCCACTCTTCGATAGATGCTGCACTTTTTACACTTTTTGGCTCAGGGTATTTGAAGTGCTTTTCTTTCGAGGATGTTTTCGAAGAAGCCGTCAAATTCTTTTCAGGTTTTAAGCCATAATTTGCAGGGCGCTTCCGCAGTTTTGCAACAACTGGATCGGGGCATGCGATTTCACCAGAGCGGCATGCACCACAGATAATAAGAAGAAGCACGAGGATCCGAAATGACATAGAATCTGGTTGAGCTCTCTCCAAAAAAACCTATACCAAGGTAAGTTATCTCTTACCAGAATTCAACGCTCCGCACCTGTTATTTATTATCTATTCGCATTAATAAACAGATCATTTGCGAAAAAGTGGTTAAACACAAATTCCCTGGATATTTAGGACTCAATCTGAATATTACTCCCTTCGGAAGGGTTCGCGTTCGCCCTTTTCGATGGCTTGCGTGATTGACCGAACCACTTCGTCAAGCGTGTCGCCTGATTTTAGCATATGCTTCATAATCGGTTCAGCATCGCCTTTCAGTTCTGTTTTAGACAGGAGATTAATAAGGCCTAACAGACTGGCCACAGGGCTGCGCAGCTTATGGGCATTGATAAACGCATACTCCTCAAGCGCTTTATTTTTTCGCTCCAGTTCGACTGTTCTTTTTAAAACGATTGACTCGAGGTTTTCGTTGATTGAGCGGATTTCTTCAGACTGAGCACGGATCTCTTCACGGCTTCGCGCCAGCGCAATACGGGCTTTGATTTCTCTGACAGACAAGTTGTATCGTGTCTGGATAAGTACCATCATGAACAAGGCAACCACGAACAGTAAAAGCCCGCCACTGAGAAGGAACTGCTCCCAGGATAGCAACGCGTTGTTGTAAACAAAAAAAGCAGTGGCCCCTATAGAGATCAGAACAATGATCAACGAGTAGACCCATGGCCACAGCACAAACATTGCGGCACCAATAAGCAACGCCATATAGTTTAACGAGTGGCCCAACAGATTTCCTTCGCCAACCAGTGAATAGGTAAATGCATTTTGCAAAGAGATGGTGATGAAAGGGATCGACACGATGACATGCGTTGACCACTTGAGGCGTTGGCCTAGAATGAGGCCGCAAAGAATAATCCAACTTACCCCGAGACGCACTGCAAGAAGAAGCGGTGCGGATTCTGGGAGGTTAATAAAATCAGTGATGGCAAAAATGGGATCAAAAATAATCGCTGCCCAGCAGGCAATCACATGATAGCGCTGGGATGCTTTTTCGAGCTCGGGCATCCACTCCGATTTCGGGATTTGAGCGATCTGTTGGTTGGCAGCGAAATTGAAAATATTCATCGCGAGAAACATGCAATATACGCAACCCACGGGCGATTTGATTTCGCTTTTTGCAGCGCTCGTTAGGCCCTCAAGCAGATGAAAGTGATTTGTTTAACAGATTCGTTCAAAATATCGTAGATTATACATCAAAATCGGTGGTTATGATGAAATCCCTCGTACTTATCATGGTCATGATAATCTCTGCTTCATTTGCTGATGCTCAGGTGTTGCCCAAATTCCGAAGCTTTTTACGAATGCGAACAAAGCCGATTTTTCAACGGAATGCTCCCGCCCTGGTCGCCAGCCCGCAATTCTCGATGCCTTACTGGCAAGGCTCTTCCTGCACTAACTTTTCCGAAAACGGCCGGGTACGAAGCATTCTGTCCTTTGATATCCATGGACAGCTTCGTGAGTCATATTCCTCCGTCAATCTGAAAAAAAACGGGGCACTATCCTATTGGCGGATACAGGTCTCTCCCAGCAGAACGCCACCAGCTCTCGTGTACACCATCCACTGATGCAACACTCGGCAATTGCAGGGTTATTCGTTCCGTAATGAGTTGACTGGATTTGCGCGCGCGGCCTTCATCGCCTGTGTTGTAACGATCAATATCGCAAAGATGAGCGCGATCAGTCCTGTTAAGGGAAATATCCACCATGAAATCGTGATGTGATAAGGATAACGCTCAAGATAAGCAGTAAGCAACCACCAGGCTACTGGCGCGGAGAGGGCGAAAGCGACTAACACAAGCTTGGAAAAGTCGCGGTTCATTAATCCAATCAATCCGGGAACAGAGGCGCCAAGCACTTTGCGAATACCAAGTTCTTTGGTGCGTTGCTCCGCGGTGAAGGCTGAAAGTCCGAACAACCCCAGTCCCGTAATGGCAATGGCAAGCACGGCAAATAAGGTGGCAAGGTCACTGGTCATGTTGATGGTGGCAAACTTCTTCCCGTATTCAACATCAGCAAAGGCATATTCGAATGGATACGCGGGGTTATACTTCTTAAAAATTTCTTCCACCTTGCGGATCGAAGTTTTAAGATCTTCTGTTTTTTCGAGACGAACGGAAACAAAACTTATCCACTCCGGATCGAGGATCATAAACATGGGTGCAACAGGCGCGTAGGGGTCACCCATCAGCACGTTATCAACGATGCCAATCAATGTTCTCTTTCCTCCCCATAAATCCAGCTGCTGCCCAATAGGATCCTTCAGTTGCATAATATCCATTGCCGCCTTATTCACGAGGATTGCAGCAGTGTCGCTTTTAAAGTCTTCAGAGAAATCGCGGCCTTCGAGAATTTTTATTCCCATCGTTTTCGTATAGTCATACTCGGTGGCGATCGTTGTAAAGATTACCTTCTGTTCCTCAGGCTTACCCGGCCACCCTAAGAAGTTATTTGAAAAGATATCCGTAACCGGACTGTTTGACCGGGTAACAGAAGCAACTACTCCGCTAGCGAGAAGTTCCTCCTTAAGCGGCTTGTAATTCTTCGCAATTTCATCTGTATAGCCGATTGCGATCAGGTTCTCTTGTGCATACCCCAGGTCACGATTCTTTACTAACTGGATCTGCTGGAAAATGACAATGGTACCAATGATCAGCAAGATTGAAAATCCGAATTGCAAGGTCACTAAAACTTTGCGTGGAGTGCTTGCGCTCTTTCCCACCTGCACCTTACCCTTCAGCACTTTCACCGGCTGAAAAGAAGACAGGTAAAAGGCCGGGTAACTGCCTGAGACAACCCCGGTCACAACAACTAACCCAAGGGTGAAAATCCAGAACAGAGAAGATGTATAATCAATGAAAAGACTCTTTTGCACAAGATCGTTGTAAAAAGGTAACGCAAGCTCAGACAGCAGAACAGCAATCACACAGGCCAGCAGCGAGATAAATAAGGATTCACCGATAAATTGGAAGATCAACTCTTTACGTGTTGAGCCAACCGATTTGCGTATCCCAACCTCCCTTGCTCGTCTCTCTGATCGTGCAGTTGCAAGGTTCATGAAGTTGATGCACGCAATAATGAGAATGAAAATTGCAATCACGGAAAACATGTTCACATAGTCGATCATCCCGCCTTCCTGACCATTTTCAAAATCGGAATACAGTCTCCATCGCTCCAGTGGGTGAAGAAAGAATTCTCGCTTCATGTCCGTCTGACCATTCTTCATCAACAAATCACGTATGGCAAGTTCGGCATCCGCCTCACTCGTGGGCGCATTCAACTCCACCGACACCTGGAAAGAATAGTTCCCCCAGTTGGTTTTGTTGCGAACCACCCAGGGTTCAATCTGCTCGTACCCCTTCCAGGTAAGCAAAAAGTCAAATTGAAAACTGGAATTTTTTGGAAGATCTCTCAGCACTCCGGTGACTTTCAGATCGATTTTATCATCGACCCGAACGGTTTGATTCAAAGGGTCTTCATTTCCAAAAAGTGCCTTTGCTGTGGCTTCAGTTATCACAATAGAACTCGGATCATCCAACACCTGTGCAGCGTTTCCTTTCACCAACGGGAATTCAAACATTTCGAGGAACTCGTCACTGACGTAGTGTGCTTTTTTGTTAATCCGTTTTTCGTTTAGTGCGATCAGGTGGTTCCGTCCCCAGTCGTACACAACGCTTCTGATAATCCTCGTGTCTGCGGTTTTCATCGCCTCATAGGTGGGCAGTGGAACGGAAGTCCACGAATTTATTTTGCCATCATAATCGGACCGAACCCAAACCTGATACAGACGGTCTGACTTGGGATGGAATTGATCGAAAGAAAGCTCATCGGCAACCCAGAGAAGGATGAGCAGACTGCATGCAATCCCGATCGCTAACCCTGCAATATTGATGAACGAATAGACGCTGTTTTTAAACAGGTTGCGGATGGTGATGGTGAAATAGTTGCGAAACATACAGGCGGTTTTTAAAGGATACCGCTCGTTTCCAGAAAGGTATCAGTGGCACATGACATTTTTTGCTAAAGGACGCTCACACCTCTAAAAGGTTGCATGGCATATTCTTTTAATCCGCCACTGTGATGATAGTTACTGAAGAACAAAAACGCGAAGCC
Organism: Chryseosolibacter sp.; assembly: GCA_036402115.1. Taxonomy (GTDB): domain Bacteria; phylum Bacteroidota; class Bacteroidia; order Cytophagales; family Cyclobacteriaceae; genus Chryseosolibacter. Next base: position 2,640 of record DASWTM010000264.1, on the reverse strand, counting down.
CATGCATTTTACAGGGAAGCGTTAGACTTATTAAGCGAAAGTGGGGTGGATTTTATGCTGGGTGGCGCGTTCGCTACATTTCACTACACAGGCATTTACCGGGACACAAAAGACCTCGATGTTTTTTGCAAGCCCGCAGACTACCCGAAAATTATGAAGCACTTTGCCTCAAAAGGTTATGAGACACAATTAACCGATGTGAGGTGGCTGGCAAAGATTTTCAAAGGCGAATACTTTATTGACTTGATCTTTAATTCCGTTAACAATATATGCACGGTGGACGACACCTGGCTGGAACACGCAAGTGAGGGCGAATTTTGTGACAGGAAAGTGAAGTTTATTCCCGCAGAAGAATTATTGTGGTGTAAAGCATTCGTACAAAACAGGGAGCGTTATGATGGCGCGGATATTAACCACCTCATCCTGAAATATGGCAAGAAACTGGACTGGAAAAGGGTTCTCATGCGACTGGATCCGCACTGGCATCTATTGCTTTCGCATCTTGTATTATTTCAATTTGTTTATCCGGCCGACTTTCACGACATCATCCCCCGTTGGCTTTTCGATGAACTGATCAGTCGTGTTCAAACCCAATACGATCTACCTCCAGCAGTAGAACGTGTTTGCCGTGGTCCGGTAATTGACAATACACAATATTCGATCGATGTAAAGGAGTGGAATTACAAATCGTACACCATCAAAACGATTTAAGAAAATGGCCGAAGAACACATCATCAAGCGGGTTGCTGCCGTTGGCGATATTCATGTGAAAGAAACGGACAAAGGAAAATGGGTGGAATATTTTAAAGAGGTTTCCAGGAAAGCCGATGTGTTTCTCATCTGTGGAGACCTCACCGATACGGGTGATGAAGCAGAAGCGCAAGTGCTGGCCGAAGAGCTGCGTGCGTGTACCATTCCAGTTGTAGCTGTGCTGGGCAACCATGATTTTGAAAAAGGAAGGCACAAATTGATCCGGCAGATTGTCCAGACGGAAAACATTCACATTCTCGATGGCGAGGCAATCAAGATTGGCGATGTGGGCTTCGCTGGGGTAAAGGGTTTTGGAGGTGGATTTGATAATCATATGCTTTCCATGTTCGGTGAGGGTGCCATGAAAGCCTTTGTGCAGGAGGCGGTAGACGAAGCGTTGCGACTGGATCGAGCCTTAGCACGGTTGGATGCCGACCCGGCAAACGTCACCAAAAAAATCGCAATCATGCATTATTCCCCAGTGAAAGAAACGGTTATTGGTGAACCTGAGCCTATTTTTCCCTTCCTCGGTTGTTCCCGGCTGGCCGAGCCGCTTAACCGCAGAGACGTGCTGGCCGCGTTTCATGGTCATGCGCATGTAGGAAGCCTTGAAGGCAAAACACCAAATGGGGTGCGCGTATTTAACGTTGCGAAGCCAATTCTTCTGAAAGCCGGCTATACTTGCCCCTTCTACGTGCTTGAAATCTAGAAGGCCGGTTGCCCCATGCCTTGGACGAGGTTAGGTATTTGGTGGTATTTAGATGGGCGTAAGATTCGCCCCCGAATTCAATAATCTTTATTCGGTATATTGCCTTAATTGCCGCTTAACAGCATACCGCAACATGTCCTCCAAAATTGCAAATCTCTGGATCATTGATGACGACCCGATGGCTTCGTTCTATATTAAGCGATTAGCTGAACTGGGTGACTTGGCCGATATCATCACGATTTATGATAAGGCACGAGGCGCGGTTGATTACTTGTTGCATCACAAGGAGTCTCTTGAGCATTTACCGGATGTCATACTTCTCGATATTTACATGCCTGATTTGGATGGCTGGGGATTTCTTGAAGAGTACGGTAAGATCAAACACTTGCTTTCCAAAAATGTTGACGTCTATATCATCAGTTCATCTGGGCACCTGAAAGACATCAACAAAGCCAAATCCATGCTCGAAGTGAAGGGCTACATTCAAAAGCCTGTGACGAAGGATAAGCTTAGAGAGCTTGTCAAGCCGTTAGGCCAATCGCATCTTGGCGAAGTAAAGCCGTGAAAAAATTTGACATTTTAGATTTTAAAACTTGACATTGCCGTTGTTATACGCAAGGTCACGTTGCTAAAACGAAGGCGGGCTTTGCGGACACCGAATTCAAAATGTAAAATTTCAAATGTAAAATTTTACCCGGCACATTTTTTTAACCTCGCTAATCCGATGATAGCTGCTTATCAGCTGTCGATGGAATATGGGCAGGTTGTCTCTCGTTGGCGTTGTTATCGCGTTGTGTTTTTTTTCTTGTGACTCTTTTGAATACAGTCCATACCAGGTGTATGATAAAACATCTGAACTTTCCATTAATCAAAAAAATCTTCAGCGTCTCTATTCAGCTCCTGCTGATGACACCATAACCATCGCTTTTGTAGGCGACTCGCAGCGGTTTTATGATGAACTGTCGCTATTCATCGATACTGTCAATAACCTTCCCAATGTCGATTTCGTCCTTCTTGCAGGGGACATTAGTGATTTCGGCTTGCTGGAGGAATTCGAACTGATTCATCAGCACTTCGAGAAATTTAATAAACCTTATTTCGGTGTGATTGGAAACCATGATGTGCTTGGCCGCGGTGATCTTGTGTTCGAGCGCATGTTCGGTCCGATGAATTTTTCATTC
>DASWTM010000263.1:0-7380 GCA_036402115.1 Chryseosolibacter sp. | reverse complement strand
GATGGGCAAAGGATCAGACATTGCTATGGACGTTGCCAAGATGACGCTTATTACGTCCGATCTTCTCTCCGTTCCAAAGGCGCTCAACCTATCGGCCAAAACAGTTTCAGGAATAAAGCAAAATCTTTTCTGGGCGTTTATCTTCAACCTCATCGGTATTCCACTCGCAGCAGGTGTTCTCTATCCGATTAACGGATTTCTTCTTGATCCAATGATCGCGGGAGGTGCCATGGCGTTAAGTTCCGTCAGTGTGGTGGCCAACAGTTTGCGGCTGAACTTTGTAAAGATTTAAACTATTCGATTGCCTCGTTTGGAGATGCGTAGCGCTGAATTGATGTCAGCGTAGTATGTCCGGTCACTTTATAATCATTCGGATACTTTTGTAAACCCCATCTTGTTTAATTTTGATGAGGTATAAGCCAGGAGCCAACGAAGCTTGGGGCCTTAATCGGAAGCCAGGATTCGCGGCATCGGGCCGTATCTTCTCTTCGATGATCAGCTGTCCCGCTGCGGTGTGTAGTGACACCGTAGCCACCGATGATTTGCCAGGAATCGAAACATTGATATTATCAGACGTGGTGGGGTTAGGATAAACCGAGGGAAGGCGCTCATAAGCAATCTCCGGAATTGTTGACGTAACTACATCACTTCGAAAAGCTTCTGCCGGAATACTGACCCATTGATTTTCAGTATCTGGACCTTTGTATTCAACAACCAGCGAGTCACTCCTATCGTAATCAAAGAAGTCGACCCTGAACCGATGTGGCCCGGAAGCTAAGAGTTGAATCGGTGACGTTGTTGTGGTCATCGTATGAATGCCATCATTGCTAACGAACAGTGAATCACCAAGGGAAAGGCTGCTCCCATCATCGGAAGAGATCCTGAACTGGTAAATTCCTTGTTGTTGTATCTGCAGGTAGCCGTCAAAGCGAAAATTAAAAAAATCATCCTGCGTTTTTGGAGCAAGTGTCAGGTGCGTGACTTTACCTTTAAACTCTGCTACCGTCCAGTCGATATCAGCCAGCGTCTCCCATGCACCAGTCGTGTGCTGATAATACAATCCATTCACAGCGGTATAAATCGTAACCTCATTGCTCGGTGCACTCCTGTTCCCGCCAGCATCCACGGCTATGGCCCGAAACGAGTAGTGAGTGTTCACGTTAACTTCATTCAGAACAAAACTTGTATCGGTACCTTCTGTGCGGATAGTATCATCCGACACAAGTAGAATATAGTTCGAGACGGTAGAGTTATCGACAGCCGGATGCCAATGTACAACAATGGTTTCAACTCCAATCTGTTGAGCATCAATGATTGTCGGAGATGCAGGCGGCTGCGTATCCGTGAGTGTAGAGGCCCAGACAACGGGATCGCTATCAGATGGAAAATACGGAGAGCGCCCGAGTTCGGTGATTGCCCGAATCTGGTATTCATACTCGGACGAGGGATCAAGCGATGCATCAGTAAAGCTTTCAGCATCGGGGGACGTGACTGCCGATAACGTCCATCGTCCACCCTCGACCCTCTTTCTTCGCCATACTTCAAAGCCGGATTCATTGTCGGAATTATCTACCCAGGTAACCATAATCTCAACAGGTGACTTCGAGATTGCTTCCAAACCTGATGGAGCCGTTACAGAGAAAGGTGCACGATCATCAAAATAGATCTGGAGGGGGATTGATGGCGCAGTAGCACATTCATCGAACGAATAACCCTTTAAAAAATACTTTCCATCACCAAATACCGAAGTGAGCACAGCAGCGCTAACCGAATCATCGAAACGCAACCTCGTGTTGTTATTCTTGTACCAGCGATAGATATCGTGAGGGTTGGATGAAACAAGCGTGACCGTGTCGCTCCCATTGGGATCCGGGAGAAAACGCGTGCCGGTCAAATTTACTTCGGCAATACCAGGTTCCTTTGTAACCACCTCAATTTCTTCTGACCATTCGTTCCACCTTTCCGAGCCATCCGGGTATCGTTGCAAGAAGCGTGCGCGATAAACTCCGGTTTGAAGAGCAACAAGCTCGGGCGCAGCGCCAATAGTCACTCCGTTGAGTTGCCATTCATATGCGGCAAATCCCTCTGGCAACATAAGCCTTGTGCCTTCCGCTGACGTGGGACAGATCACGGGATTGTCTGCATACACATGGATATTGTTGCGCTTGTGACGCAACATCCATGAAAAAAAGTCGGGCTCCATCATGGCCTTGTTCCATGTGCCATGGCCGAGTTCGGGATATAAGGTGTAACGCACGGATGCACCAGCGATTTTCAACTGCCGGACGTACCGCTCGGTCTGCGGTTGAGTTGGACGAAGATCTTGTCCGCCTTGAAATAGCCACAAGGGAATGCGCGCTAGGCGATTAACGTAGTTGGGCGTTGTCGCATTCGCATCATCTGCAGCCGAGAACAAAACCCCAGCGGCAAAGAGCCAGGGTGCGCGCATCATAGCCTTATACGCCCCGTGACCTCCGTGTGATATTCCATTTATATAAATCCTGTCATCATCGATGTTATATTGTCGTTGCAGCAATCTCACAATACGAATTGCATCTTCGACAGCACCATCATCCCAACCATTTAAATTTTGCGGAAACACCACGAAGCCGGGAAAACCTCTGGGCGGAAGAGCTGGGTCATCCGGCAGGTGTTTGCCATTGACCGTGTGCGCATCCAAATAATTTGATCCCGCATGGATGAGGTTATAATCATTGTTGAGCAACTCATTATCGGTAGCCGCTGATGCACGCGGAATGTTTTCGTTGGGAGAATATGACCGCGTAGCATGATAGCATTTCCCCTCAGCACAATTCCCTCGTTCAAGCAAGCCGTGCAACACAATCACCAATGGGTAACCCTTCGCGAACGACTCGTCATAACCTTGTGGGACGAGCAGCCGGTAGTTCATCACAAAAGAATCTTCTTGACCCTGGACCTGACGCAAGCTTCCTTCCTTATACGGACTCGAATCCCACGCTGTCATGTCAAGAAATGTATTGGTGCGTACACCATTTACCTCTCTGAAAGAGAAGGTTTCTCCCTCTCTTAGATAGTAATGCTGCTCTGCTGACTTCGAAATTCTTAGATCGAGAGGACCGAAAGGTGCTGATGGATTGTAGATTAATGCAGTATCAACTTGTGCTCTCGAAGCGATGAGCGTGAAAATAAAAAGGAAGGTTACGATTATTCGCATTCGCAAAATGTCAAGGCCACACGATACGGTGGCGAAAAAAGTATACCGGTCAGCGATAGGTGAAATTCATTGAGCGATCGGTCCAATTTGAGAATGATTTTCCCTAAGACCCATATGACTTCGCTACAGAAGAAGTGCTGCGGTGCGATACGCAGCAAAAAAATTTTTAGCTCCAGAGCGACTGCACTTTGTTTAAACTTTAAAGACGGTTTGCTCTTGATCGTATTAACGAAAGCTCAACAAACACTCGGCTTGTTTTTCCTATCCGCAGTCTAAGCGCGTATACAGTCTTTACCATCGATAGTTTATCATGCATGTGGTATGCTTATTTCCTTTTCGTGCACGTTCGCATGCGGGTCGTCATCACTGACGAAATTCAACAGAGATTTTTTACATCATTCTAAAAATTTAAATGTGATATGAGTTTGACTACTAAACAAACGGATCGGGTAACACACCCGAATTCGTCAGGCCCTCTTGCGCGAAGGGCGTTCATAAAATATTCGGGTGCCAGTCTTGCTGCAGGAGCTGTGATTCTTGCAGGTTGCAATGACGCAACGACTCTTACTGAATTGGCAAACGATGGCCGCGCACGAATACTCGAAGACGGAACAATTGACCTTGGCAGTGGAGACATCGGCATACTGAATTATGCGTATGCGCTTGAGCAACTCGAAGCTGCTTTCTATATGATGGTTGTTGAGCACGAAAGATTTGACTCCATGTATAGCGAAGAAGAACGTGAGATTCTCACCGATCTGATGTACCACGAGATAACACACCGGGAATTTCTAAAAGCTGCCCTTGGTGATAAAGGCATTCCAGGCCTGACACCTGACTTTTCATCTGTCGATTTTTCCAGTCGCGAAAGTGTACTGGGCACAGCGAAGGTATTTGAAGATCTAGGCGTAGGAGCCTACAATGGTGCAGGTAAACTTCTGGCAGATGTCAATTACCTGTTGGTAGGCGGCAAAATCGTCTCTGATGAGGCAAGACATGCAGCTGCGATTCGTGATGTAATCAATCCGATGTCTACCGATTTTTCAGGAGACGATGTTGTCGATGAAAACGGATTCGATAAAGCCCTGATGCCCGCGGAAGTCCTCGCTGCTGCACAACCCTTCATAAAAGAAAAAATCAGTGGCGCTAATCTCCCAACCCGTTAATTGTATACGATATGAATCTAAATCAACTATTGAATATCTTCGATCTCTCACAGACAGATCAAGATGAAATAAAATCGGTAGCGATGCGAAGAGGCTTTATCAAGAAAGCCAGTGACTTCTCGTTGAAGGCTGCTCTCGCAACCTTACCTGTGGCGCTGACATTCATGCCGAAAATTGCAAAGGCTCAGTCTTCGTCTATCGTTAGCGTACTAAACTATGCCCTACTGCTGGAATATCTCGAACGCGACTTTTATAAGAAAGCTCTCGACTCCTCCGGGCTCATTCCTTCAGGTGATCGCGCAGTGTTTACTCAAATTCACAAGCATGAGGCTGCTCACGTGGAATTCTTAAAATCAGCACTGGGATCTGCACAAGGAGATCAACCGGTGTTTGATTTCACTGCAGGCGGAATGTTTTCAAATGCATTCAGCGACTACGCAACGTTCCTTACACTTGCACAGGCGTTTGAAGATACAGGTGTCCGCGCTTACAAGGGCCAGGCCGGCAATCTGCAATCAGCCGATGATGTATTGACGGCTGCACTTCAAATCCACAGTGTGGAAGCAAGACACGCGTCAATGGTGCGGAGACTGCGTGGCAAACGCACTAACATGAACATCAAAGGATGGATCACGAATGCGGAATCAGATGGCGCTCCGGAAGCTTGCTACGCAGGCGAAGACAATGTGATGCATGCAGGCGCAAGTCTGAATGATATACCATCGTTGTCAGACGTATCGATGGAAGCAAAAACGGAAGCGTTTGACGAGCCGCTCGCACGCAACGAAGTATTAGCAATTGTGAAACCGTTCATCGTAAAAGGCACATAGTCGGAACATTGTTGACGATCAACATTCTTTGGCCCTGCATTCAAGTGCAGGGTCTTTTTTACCAAATTTTTAAATACGCATTTATGAATACAGTATTGTTGTTTTTAGGCGGAGTGGGCATGCAGGAAATGCTCATCATCGGACTTGTCATCCTCGTATTCTTTGGATCGAAAAAAATTCCGGAGTTTATGAAGGGGCTTGGCAAGGGAGTGCGGGAGTTCAAGGATGGAGTGAAACAAGTGAAGGAGGATATAGACTCTGACCCCGCCCGGGTGAAGTAATGCCGTGCTACTGTCAGAGAACGTCTTATCTAAAATGCCCTCATTTTAGCGGATTTAATTGTTACTTGTTTGAAGATTAATCATTCTGCTAACGATTGAACGTGTAAGAAAAGGGGGTTAGTGTGACAAAACCTCCATTTTCTTCAATAAACATCCTAATCTCTATTGACTTTGTAGAGTTAGATAGTATCTTTGCCTTAAATCTACTGACTCTATGGATTATAAGAGGTTATTAACACCGGGGCTCCTTGTAGTGGCGCTTCAGCTGTTGACATCGTATGCTTACGGGCAACACGGAACAAGCACAGAAAAACCTAACCAAAAAGTGATTGTCATCACGGGCGCGCGCGCGTGTTATAGTGTGATTGAGCGATGGATCGATGAATATTCAAAAACCAATTCATCGGTACAAATAGTCGTGGAGGCACGTGGATCAAATGACCCGCAGAAGTATGACATTCTCGCTGAGCTTTATGAGCACCCCGCAGAAATTAGGGAAACCCGCGCTTATGTTAACGTGGGAAGATACGCTGTCTTCCCAGTAGCAAACGCAACTTCAGCGTTCGCGAAAATCTATGCCGAAGAAGGGTTAACAAGACAACACATCAACCAAATCTTCTTTCACGACATTTTTGCGGATAAGGAAAAAGAAAAAACCATCAAAGCTCCCTACACAGTTTATACGCGTTTGCAAAAAGCCGGAGTGCCTCAGGTATTTTCAAGATACTTTGGCTACGAGCAAAAAGATATCAAAGGTACTGGAATTGCTGGCGCGGATTCACATCTGATAAAAGCACTCCTTCGCGACTCGACAGGTATTACCTACTTGCCCACAGCCTCCATCTTTCAGATCAACGGACGCGTTCACGAGGGTCTTGTAGTAATTCCGGCAGACCTGAATGGTAACAATAGGATTAGCGATGATGAAAAATCGATCGACCGTTTTGATAAAGTGATTGACAAAATCGAAAACGCAAGTGCTGCGGACATTAAGAACGTGCCGGTGGATTATTTCCATTTATCCATTGACAAGAAGAGTGCAAAGGCCGATGCCGTTGACTTTTTAAAGTGGGTCAACGAGAATGGTCACAAGTACTTGCACGAATACGGATTTCTCTTACCCGAACCCAAACGTGCGGACAAAGAAAAATTCAACGAGTTTGTCTCTCAAAAGGGACGGTAATCTTCCCGATATACGACTGTCGATAACGTAAACCCCATTTTAACTTCCTGCGAGTATGATTAGAAATTTACTGGTACTTCTTTTTACGCTTTCCGCTACTGCTTCGATCGCCCAGAACGTTGTCGAAGGTGTAATCACGGATAGCAAAGGTGAATCAATCGTTGGTGCCACGATCATTGTAAAGGGAACAAACAGCTATGCAATAACGGACACCGAGGGAGTATTTAAGCTAGCGGGACCAAAGCAATTTCCGTTTTCAATCCGCATCAGCGGAACGGGCTTCAAGGCTCAGGACGTCCAGATCTTCGAAGCTCCGGAAGAGCCATTAGAAATCACGCTTCAGGATGAAAATGTCTTAAATGAAGTTGTCGTAACGGCAAGACGCAGGAGTGAAACGGTTCAGACTGTACCGATCGCCATCTCTGTCGTGGGTGGTGACTTGATTGAAGACGCAGGTGCCTTCAACGTAAACCGTGTGAAAGAAATCGTACCTTCAGTTCAGCTATACTCTTCAAATCCGAGGAACACAACGTTAAACATTCGTGGTCTGGGCTCGACCTTCGGTCTGACGAATGACGGTATTGATCCAGGCGTTGGCTTCTACGTTGACGGTGTTTATTATGCGCGCCCTGCTGCAACTGCATTAGACTTCGTTGACATCGAACAAATTGAGGTCCTGCGAGGACCGCAAGGAACACTTTTCGGAAAGAACACAACAGCAGGT
>DASWTM010000262.1:0-7079 GCA_036402115.1 Chryseosolibacter sp. | reverse complement strand
GAATGTGCTTAATTGTACCCTCAATTCTTCAACCATGTCAAAGAAAAAAGCTGCTCTCGGTTTTATCTTCGTTACACTACTCATTGACGTCACAGGTTTCGGAGTTATCATCCCGGTTGTCCCCACTCTTCTTAGTGGAATGCTCGGCACTTCTATCGAAGAGGCTTCACCGTGGGGCGGATGGCTTATTGCCGCTTTTGCCGCGATGCAGTTTTTGTTTTCTCCACTGATCGGAAACTTAAGCGATAGGTATGGTAGACGCCCGATTCTTCTAATGTCGCTGTTTGGTTTTGGAGTTGATTACCTGTTGACAGCCTTTGCTCCAACCATTGGATGGCTTTTCCTGGGACGACTTGTAGCAGGTATTATGGGCGCAAGCTTTACAACCGCTGCAGCATATATTGCCGATATCAGCGAACCAGAAAAACGCGCTCAGAATTTTGGAATGATCGGTGCAGCGTTTGGTTTGGGATTCATCCTCGGTCCCGCCCTGGGAGGTTTCTTATCGGACTATGGTGTGAGAGCTCCGTTCTTTGCCGCAGCGGGATTAACGTTTCTAAACTGGCTCTACGGATATTTTGTGTTGCCTGAATCACTACCTGTCGAAAAGCGAAGAAAGTTTGAATGGAAACGTGCCAACCCGATTGGTTCACTAAAATTCTTGCTTCGTTATAAAATAATTCTGGGGATGGTGATTTCCCTCGTGTTGCTTTACATCGCTGCACATGCCATTCAAAGTACATGGGGGTATTACACCATGTTCAAATTCAGCTGGGATGAATCCATGGTTGGATATTCGTTGGCGTTTGTGGGATTGCTGATTGCACTCGTGCAGGGATTGTTGATTAGGATGATTATTCCAAAACTTGGACAGATTCGTAGTGTGTATATCGGGCTCGCGGTTTACGCACTCGGATTTTTGTTATTCGGACTCGCCACGGAAGGATGGATGATGTTCCTGTTCCTTGTGCCCTATTGCCTTGGCGGGATTGCGGGTCCAGCGTTGCAAGGAATCATGTCATCACAAGTTCAGCCCACTGAGCAAGGTGAACTTCAAGGAGCGTTGACAAGTCTGATGGCGCTCACATCATTCTTCGGTCCACCGATTATGACTGGAATTTTTTACGCCTTCACGAAAGCGGATACAAGCTACTACATGCCGGGCGCAGTAATGTTCACCGCAGCGTTGCTGACAATTGTCAGTGCTTTCCTGGCGAGATTGAGTTTAAAGAAAAATCATCCGGTGAGTGCAGCGCCACCCGTTGAGACACAACAAGCCGTACATTAAATTCCAAGCACGCTTTTCATTTTCACATACCCGGCCCTGCTCAACGGAATTTTCGCTCCGCTTTTCAGCAATGCGACATGCGTATCTTTTTCCAGCGGCTCAATTCGGGTGAGGTGGGAGATCTGTAGGATGTAGGAACGATGGACGCGAACGAATTGTGACGGATCAAGATTCTGTTCATAGAAGCTCATGGTCTTCTTTTTCAGGAACATCTCTTTGGCCGTATAGATCTTTACGTAGTCATCATACGCCTCAATGTACTGAACTTCATTGATTGGGATAATCCGGATGTTACCGCTTTCGCGTACGACAATCCGGTTCTTCTCTTCCGGCTGACGAATTTCTTCAGACAACAATAGTGCTTTCTGCTGCGGAACCTGTTGTTGGCGTTGCGACAACCACTTTTGTAAAGCCTTATCGAAACGCTCCTTGCTGAATGGCTTTAACAGGTAGTCGATCGCGTGAGCTTCGAAGGCCTTCATAGCATATTCATCAAACGCAGTCGTGAAAATGACGGATGGCGGTTTTTCGATGAGCTCAAGCATTTCAAATCCATTGATCTTCGGCATCTGTATATCGAGGAAGATCAAATCGGGCTTGTGCTGCGTGATTGCCTTCACTCCTTCAAAACCATCATTACACTCCTGCGCTATTGTAATTTCAGGATACGATTGTAAGTACTCAGCAACGATGCTGCGCGCTAAAGGTTCGTCATCGATCAATACCGCTTTGATCATACTATTGGGGAATTTTTATAAGCGTTGTAAATATGTTTTCATTTTGCTCTGTTGTGAGCAGATCCTGTCTCGCATAAAGCAGGTAGAGTCTCCGTTGTACGGAACTCAATCCATATCCCGTTCCTTGCCGTGGAGCTGACGTGCCTGGGTCAAACGGATTTCGCACACGGATGACTAAATATCCATCTTCGCTTTTGCCTTCAATGGTTATCTCCGTTTCGCCAGTCGTGTCGTACAAGCCAAACTTGATCGCATTCTCTACTACGGGTTGAAGAAGAAGTGAAGGCATCTTCATCGCGGTAGCTGCCGGATCACAAACAACTGAAGTGTTCAGCCGGTGACCAAATCGCACCTTTTCGATTTCAAGATATAAGTTGAGGTGCTCAAGTTCTTCTGAAAGCGTGACAAGTTGTTGGTCGTCTTTCTTCAACGTTCCCCGTAAGAAATCGGAAAGTTGTTGGATCATTTTTCGTGCCTGCTCCGGACGTGATCCTGCCAAAGCACTGATGGAATTCAAGCTGTTGAATAAAAAGTGAGGCTGAAGTTGTTGCCTGATCCGCGAAAGCTCGGCTTCACGCGCAAGCTTTTCGGTGGAGGCGTTTCGAACTTCCATCTCCTGCTGTTCTTTAACAGAAGACCAAAGCCAGCTGATTGTACTGATGAGACTGACCATCAGCCATCCGTAGAGGGCGCGGATTACCATTGATCGTTCCAGGAACTCATAGTAAAACGGATCTTCGATTTCGAAACCTTTCATGGTCTGCATGAAGATCAACATACAGAGGCCGGAGAACATCACGCTGATCAGTAATCGTCCCACCTGGTTCGGCTGGTAGAAACGCATGCCACTGATCATCGCATATCCGGCAAGCGCAAGCAGGAGGTTGGTGATTGCGGCATCGAGGAGTGCGAGCCTCCACGGAAAACCGAATGTAAAATGCAAAGCAAAGCCCTGAAGTCCGACCCAGCAGGAACACCAGATCACGTACGTCAGGGCTAGTTTTCGATATGAATAATTCTTCAGGATCAAGACTTAATTCTCAATAAACTCGTTCCTGATAAAGATAGCTTTTTGATGAACACATTGTATATAGCTGTGCGCTTCGTCCGTCTCGTGAATGTTGGAATACAACTCTGCACCGTCTTCAATTTTGTTTAGCGGCACGATCTCGGAAACATTGATAAACTCCCACTTCACAGTATTGTTCCGGTCGTTGATGTACGCATCTTCTTCGCGCAAGCCGAGGGTACGGGCTTTCATGAATGCTTCTTCACTCGAGTTGGCAGCAATCAATCGCAGCTGCTCATCGAACTGAGGTTTGTGCTCCGTATTTGCCGATGAGATGCTGAAGACAATTTTTGAGATATACCAGTTCATAAGCAATGCCTGAATCACGATTAAGAATGAATACATACCAGTTAGAAACTTTTGATGTCGATACCACCGAGGATACAAGTGCCTTTCAAGATCAATACTTTGTTTGCATCCACCGTTGAGGCATCGCTCATGATCGGTCTCTTATCTTCCACACCGCCAAGAATACACACGACATCGTGGGATTGAATCTTCCAGTGGGGAGGGACGATTAGTTTTGTACCACCGAATACCTGTGTGAGATCGAGCACGATCGGATTCGGAACATCCGCTTGTGTAAGGTTGATCTCTGTTCCACCGAACACGGTCACCGCTTCACCACCTCTGAAGTTTTTTGATATGATATTTTTCTTCACGCCTCCGAAGATTACCGTTGAGTCGATATAATCATCACCGGATGTTTCCGTGAAATTGTTAGCGTCCCATTTCTTCCAATTTGGATCGTTTCCCCTTTTGCCCGAGCGAAACACCATGTAAAGTCCGATACTAATAATGATCATCGGCCAGATGTAGCGGTGGATGCGGAACTCGGGATAGAAGTCACTCATAAAGAACACCAGTCCGAGTGCGATTGGAATCATCCAGCCGAATCCTCGGAAATTATGACGGAAGCCTAAGTACAGACCAACCGCTACGAGAATCATTTGCCATGTACTTAGCCAATAAGGGAAGTCGACACCAGCTTGTCTGGCAAGAAAGATTACACCGATGACGATGATGAACAAACCACCCATCACACGTCCGGAACGGCTAGGTTCTTTTACTGGCGAAGGTGTAGGGTTGTTTCGATTGTAGTTTTCCATAGTTTCCGTTGATTTATATGTGAATGTACGGGCATTACTATGGCGCAGCCATGGATGATAGGCTAGCGAAGGTGAGGAGTAGGTGAATGGGGGGTGGGGGTCGGTTAAATTAGGAATTAGGCATTCGGCATTAGGAGATTAGGCATTAGGAATCAGCGCGTGAATATTTACATATGATCGACTCGTGACCCGGATAAAACAAAAGTACAACCGGCCAAGCGGAGGGTCAAAAAATGCCGATCAGTAACGTCTCGTTCCCTTTAGAACTAATGCCTAATGCCTAATTCCTAATGCCTTTGGTCTTCGAAGACAAATCGTCAAACAAGATAAGGCGTCACACGAGTGAATTCAATTTCGCATACTGCAGCAGCATAATCGTCTTGGCGTCTTTGATCTCGCCTGTCTGCATCATCTTCCAGGCTTCGGTGAAGGGCAGTTCGAGCACAGTGATGTTTTCTTCGCCTTCGACACCACCACCTTCGTTGACCTTTTGATCTTTCGAATACTCGGCAACGAAGAAGTAAAGTATCTCCGTCACGGAGCCGGGCGACATGTAGGCTTCATACACCTTTTGCACGTGGGTTATGCGGTAGCCCGTTTCTTCTTCCGTTTCTTTGCGGATACAGTCTTCTGGATTGTCCTTGTCGAGCAGGCCGGCACAGGCTTCAATCATCTGGCCAGTAGGGTTGCCGTTGACATACGTAGGCAGACGAAACTGCTTCGTGAGAATCACAGTCTTCTTTTCCTTGTTGTACAACAAAATTACGGCACCATTACCACGATCGTAAGCTTCACGCTGTTCGACTTTTTTGTTGCCCTTCTTATCAGTGGTTTCGTAGGTATACTTATACAACTTATACCAGTTCTCCGAAAGCGTTTTCTTTTCAAGAATCTTTACAGGTTCATTAGCCATTACGATGCGTGTTAAATTAGGTAATACGTAACCGGAGCAAATTAGTTTAATCGCATTTACCAGCGCTCAGGAATGAGCGGAACTGCATTCAAGTCCCCTTTAGGGGATTTAGGGGTTTTGCTTCAACTTCTCGTACAGCTCCAAACAAACCCACGCATCCGTTGCTGCGTATTCGATTTGTTTCTGAGTGAATGTTGCGGCCTCCCAGTTAGAAGTCTGCGCGCTTTTCGAAATACGGAATCCGAGAAGAAGGGCAGTGAGTTTTTTAACACTCTCTACCTGAAGCCCTGCTTTCTTAGCGAGGGTAGACAGATCAAAAAATCCTTCGGGTTCAAATGGTTTTAGTCTCTGCAATGCTTTGAGGTCATCGCGAATGCCGACACCTGCTTTAATAATCTTTGGGTTTTCGAAAAGATGTTTGATCTCATCGGTCACGCCCGTGTGGTTCAGACGGATGAGGAAAGCCTTCTTTGGAACTGCGAGCTGAAGCAAGGCCACCTGGTAAACCTGTCCGCGTTTGAAGCTTGGGCGGGTCTCGGTATCGAAACCAACCACCTCATGCTTTTCAATTTCCTTGATTACTTTTCCAACTTGCGCAGCATCGCTAACCACCACTGTTTTTCCTTCAAAGGTCTTGAGCGGTAAGTTGTTGATCTCTTCTGCTGAAATCGTGATGCGCACTTCTTCACCCTCGGGCTGAATGACGTTATGTTGGGATGTCGGTTCCATTAAAAAATTCCCCATGCGATTAAAAAATAGTCAGCGTTCGAACCTCAAGTTATTAAAAAATCAACGTATATCCCTCAACATTATCAAATAGGCAAAAGTTTGCTACAGGCGGTCATCCTCAATCGGGTATTTAACTCTCTTATTTTTTAGTATTTTGGCCGCTCGTAAACCCTATTTCATGTCAAAGTCACTTTTCCGTAAGAAATCAGTCGAAAACATCCTGAAAGACGCCCGGTCCGGAGACGGAGATGGACTCCATGGCGGCTTGAAGAAAGTGTTGGGTGTTCGTGACTTGACATCGTTGGGAATTGCGGCCATCATCGGGGCCGGTATCTTCAGTACCATCGGCCGCGCCAGTTTTAATGGAGGTCCAGCGGTGGCTTTACTTTTCGTTTTTACGGCCATTGCCTGCATTTTCACTGCGTTGAGCTATGCACAGTTCGCGTCAACGGTACCGGTATCCGGCAGTGCGTACACCTATGCATATGTCTCGTTTGGTGAGGTGTTCGCCTGGATCATCGGCTGGGCACTGATTCTGGAATATGCTGTTTCGAACATGGTTGTGGCGATATCATGGTCCGAGTACTTTACCTCCATGCTTGCCGGGTTTGGGCTGTCCCTGCCGGGCTGGATGACCGTAGACCCAGGATCTGCCAGTGATGCTGTGGCCGCTTCCGCACCTTCCATCGGAGGATTGAAACTCATTTTGGATCTTCCCGCAGGTTTGATCACCGTGCTCATTACGGCTCTTGTCTATATCGGAATTAAGGAATCGAGAAACGCAAGCAATGTTCTGGTCGCCCTTAAACTAGGTGTGATATTGCTGGTAATTGTGGGCGGAGCTTTTTATGTGAAGCCGGAGAATTGGAGTCCCTTCGCACCGAACGGAGTATCTGGAGTTTTGAGCAGTGTGGCTGCTGTGTTCTTTGCTTTTATCGGGTTCGATTCAATTTCCACGACAGCTGAAGAATGTAAAAATCCTCAACGCGATCTTCCGCGTGCAATGCTCTGGTGTCTCGCCATCTGTACTATTCTTTATGTTTTAATTGCGCTTGTCCTTACGGGGATGGTCAACTATAAGGAGTTGATGGTGGATGATCCATTGGCTTACGTTTTCCAGAAAGTGGGATTTGATTTCATGGCCGGGGTGATTTCTGTATCTGCGGTGGTTGCGATCACAAGTGCACTACTCGTATATCAATTGGGTCAGCCGCGTATCTGGATGACGATGAGT
>DASWTM010000261.1:0-9736 GCA_036402115.1 Chryseosolibacter sp. | reverse complement strand
CGGTTTCTCTTAAAATTGTCATCATGTCGAGGAAAATTATACGCAGGATTGTTAAGATATTTTTGTACAGCCACCTCTTCTTGTTGGTTGGCTTGCTCTGTACGCATTGCACGTTCTCCCATTACGCGAAGAAGTCGTATGGCCAGGCAAAGAAGGAAAAGCCTTACGATGTTGTGATTGTTCCCGGAGTTCCTTACGAGGGATCCGAAACAACTGGCGTAATGAAAATGCGGCTTTACTGGGCGAAGCATCTTTACGACAGCGGTTTTACCAAGAATATTATCTTTTCCGGTTCTTCGGTGTACTCTCCTTACGTGGAGGGAATTGTTCTTAAAGTAATGGCAGACTCGCTTGGCATTCCTCCACAGAACACTTTTTCAGAGACAAAGGCAGAACACAGTACTGAAAATGCATACTACGGTTATCGCATGGCGAAGCAAATGGGATTCAATAAAATTGCTTTGGCGACCGATCCTTTTCAAGCGGGGATGCTGCGTTCGTTTATCCGAAGATATTGCCCGGGCATGAAGTCGGTGCCCATCATTTTTGATAAGATGAATATCGATGAGCAGAAGCTTCCTGAAGTAGACCCGTCTTCTGCGTTTGTTCCTGCTTTCGTTTCGATCAAACAGCGGGAGTCCTTCTGGGAGCGAATGCGCGGCACGATGGGAAGGAAGGTGAAGAAAGAAGCGGAGGCCGATATGGCGAAGGCAGCCGAAGAGCAGAAGGCATCGGGGAATTAAGAACGCGTTCCCAGCAACTCCTGCGCGTTCTCCAACGCTACCTTTGACGGCTTCGCTCCACCGATCATCTTTGCAATTTCCTCAACGCGTTCCTCATTCGACAAAAGCTTGATGTTGCTGACGGTTTTTTTAGAGGTGTTGTCTTTGTAGACAAAGTAATGGGAGTCACCCTTGGCGGCAATCTGTGGTAGATGGCTGATGGTGATGAGCTGATGGTCTTTTGACATCGCCTTCATCATTACACCAAGCTGAATAGCAATTTCACCAGAAATTCCATTGTCGATTTCATCAAGCACGAGTGTTGGCATTGCCGTGCGCTCCGCCATGACATACTTGATACAAAACATCAATCTCGAAAATTCACCACCGGACGCAACTTGTGCTAACGGCCTTGGAGAAATCCCTTTATTAGCGCTGAAGAGTATTTCGATTTTATCGGCCCCATTCGAAGTGGGCTCTGTTTGTTGCCATTCAATCGCAAGGGATGCATCTGGAATGCCCAACTCTTTTAACAGTTTTGTGATCTGCTTACGGAGAGGATCAAATGCTTTCTTGCGTGTATCGGTGAGGTGTGCAGCTAACTTTCTGACTTGCTTGTCTGCGTTTTCGAATTTTGCTTTTGCATCCGCAAGCGCGCCATCCAGGTTTGATGTGAGGTCAGATTTTTTTTGCAGCTCGGCCTGGATATCAAGAAGCTCTTTTACTCCGTTTACACGATGTTTCTTCAGGAGCCTGTAGATTGTGCTAAGCCGTTCCTTCAGAAACTCCGAGCGCTCAGGATCAAATTCAATTTTAGATTCTGCCTTCTCGATTTCATCGCCAATGTCCTCCAGCTCGATCCGCACGCTTTCCAGGCGTTGAAAAAGAGACTCGTATGACGAAGCATATCCCACAATCGCCTGTAATTGATTTCGGATTTCGCCCAGCGAATTTCGCACTGCGTATTCCGAGTTATTAAGCAGATCGAGTACTCCGTTGAAACGATTTTTGATTTCCTCAGCATGCTCCATGATCTTCAGCTCGGACTCATGGCTTTCCTGTTCGTTCTCTTCTAGCGAAGCTTTGCTGATTTCCTCCAGTTGAAATTTGGTGTAATCCGATTCCTGGCGAAGCGTTTCCGCCTGATCACGCAACGATTCGAACTCTTTTCGTGCAGACACAAATTCCTGCCACGCACTCGAATAGGTTTCGCGCAGGGTTGTGTTTTCCGCGTATGCGTCAATGAGCTGAAGCTGGAAAAATTGATTTCCCAGCTGAAGCGTTTCATGCTGCGAGTGGATGTCCATGAGCATGGCGCCAAGCTTTCGCATCACTTCGAGTGTCACAGGCGTATCGTTGATGAATGCGCGCGACTTACCGCCAGCGCTGATCTCTCTCCGGATAACGGCTTGATCATCGTAATCCAGGTCTTCGTTTTTGAAGAACGATTTCAGCTTATAGTCTTTGATGTTGAATACTCCTTCAACAACACATTTGTCTTCTTCATCCCACAGTACTTTTGTATCTGCGCGATTTCCCATCAACATACCAATCGCGCCTAGCATAATGGATTTTCCGGCACCTGTCTCACCCGTAATTACATTGAGGTGTGAAGACGGATCCATCTCCAGGTGTTTGATCAGCGCATAATTTTTTATAGTCAGGTGCTTCAGCATCAGTCAAGCGTGTCGAAATACAATTCAGCAATGTCAGTAAAGCGAAAGGTCATCGTTTTGTTTCGCATGTTCACCATGGAAATATCTTCCGCAGTAATTTTTTCTACTCTGCCGGTTGTGGTGCGCCCATCATGCAAAACGAGTGTGATCTGTTTTCCTCCGAATTCCGTTATCCTTTCCCGAATTTTGGAAATGTCGTTGAGTCGGAGCTGACGGGTGCTGGCCATTTTACGGGATAGACAAAATCAAAAATCAGAAAATCCCGGGCAAAAAAGATCAGTTCTGGATAATTTTTTCGTAGGCCTGGCGATTCGATGGATCGATGGAAGTGATAATGTCATAGGCCTCGCGTCTAACTTGAATGTTACCATCCGAGAAGATATTCGCCAGTTCCTTTCCCTTAGCGTCAAAGAAGCTGATAATCAGGATCGCGTTCGGATTAATGTCACGGAGCTTCTTAATATCCCTCAGGCCTTTAAGAATCACAGCCCTGCTCTTCTCGGGATCTTTGTCGAAGGTATCGAGTCCGAGACGATGGTATGAGTAGATAGCTTTGCGCAAGTCAGTCATCTGCGGATTGTTTAGATTTTCAACTAACCAATACCGGTTGCGGCTGCTGCCCAGTGACTGCCAACCAGGTCGTCCGGCCTGCTGTGCGTTTTGGACAACGTTTAATGCTCGTTGGAAATACGGAGTCCCTCCAAGGTCGGAAAAGGAATCGTAATCCAGTCCAAGAATAACGTATGCATACATGGCCAGCATTGACGTAAGGTTGGTCATGTAAGTATTGTCATTGTATTCCATCTGCATGGATTCGATGTATTCAAATTCCCAA
This sequence comes from Chryseosolibacter sp., assembly GCA_036402115.1. GTDB lineage: Bacteria > Bacteroidota > Bacteroidia > Cytophagales > Cyclobacteriaceae > Chryseosolibacter. Next base: position 6,503 of record DASWTM010000261.1, on the reverse strand, counting down.
TCGCGGTCAGCAAAGTTGAAAAGGAGGGTTGGATAGTTCGTGTTAAAGACCGGTCGCGCAGATTGCACCTGCACCGATGCTTCAAAGCTTCCTATAGAGGGCATCTTGGTGATGGTGATCAGGAAATTGCAGTTGATCTTCTCGTGTGTTTTGAATGCATCGTTTGTCCATTTACGCGTGTTCATAAATTGCTCGATGGAAGTCTTCATTTCTTTGAAGATCCCTTGATCGGAAGTTTGAACTTGGCTGGCATTTATGGTTACCGTGCACTTCAACTCCTGAGCGAAGGCGCTGCAGAATGAGCAGAAAGCCACGATGATGAACAGATATCTAAGCATGGACCTTTTCGATAATGGCATTCACAATATCGGAAGCAACTTCTTTTTTGCTCTTGAGTTCGAACGTCCTTGATTTTTGCTGACGATCGATCAACGTGATCTTGTTGGTATCGTGACCGAAGCCGGCACCTTTATCATTAAGCGAATTGAGTACAATCAAATCGAAGTTCTTTGACTCGAGTTTCTTGAGAGCGTTCGTTTGCTCTTGCTCTGTCTCAAGGGCAAACCCCACGATGATCTGTCCGTTGTGTTTCAGTTTGCCCAATGAAGCCGCAATGTCGTGCGTTTTCGTCAGTGTTAGGGTTAGCTCTTCGTCTTTCTTCTTGATCTTTTGTGTTGCCGTAACGGCCGGTTTGTAATCAGCCACCGCTGCGGATAAGACAGTAATGTCAGCAGTTGGGAAAAGGGTAGCACAGGCGTTGTACATTTCTTCAGCGGATGTCACATGCTTAACGTTGATCCGCGGATGTTTGGTATGCTGTTGCGTTGGTCCTGTCACCAAATTCACTATTGCACCTTTTTCAGCGAGCGCCTCTGCGATAGCGAAGCCCATCTTTCCACTGGAATGGTTTCCGATAAATCGCACGGGGTCGATGGCTTCATGCGTTGGACCTGCGGTGACGAGAACATTTTTGCCTTTCAGCACCTGCGAAGAAGAAAAGTGTTTCTCGAGCACGGCTACAATTTCTTCCGGCTCGGCCATTCTTCCGTTTCCGGTGAGGCCGCTGGCGAGTTCACCATAGCCCGGTTCAATCAGACGGTTTCCAAAGCTTTGCAGTCTCGCTATGTTGCCCTTGGTTGACGGATGCTGGAGCATATCAAGATCCATAGCAGGTGCAAAGAACACTTCACAACGAGCCGAGAGGTAAACAGCAGAAAGAAGATTATCGCAAAGGCCACTGGCAAACTTCGCTAATGTATTTGCGCTGGCGGGAGCGATCAGCATGCAATCGGCCCAGAGGCCCAACTCAACGTGATTGTTCCATTGGCCGGATTCATCTTTGACAAAATCTGTGAGGACGGGATTTTTTGAAAGCGTGGACAGGGTGAGGGGAGTGATAAAGTCGTGCGCAGATTTAGTCATTACAACTTTAACATCAGCACCTGCTTTTACAAGCAATCTGACGAGCACCGCAGACTTATAGGCCGCAATGCTTCCGCTTACTCCCAAAAGTATTTTCTTTCCCGTAAGCATCCGTGAGTTCGATTTGAGAAGTCTGATTTCTGAATGAACTCTCATATCCAATCAGAAATCAGAATTATTTTTTAGTCAAGCTTTGGCTCTTCGTCTCTCATCCGGTGGTTGAGCTTTCCTTCAAGGAATTCTTCTGTTGCCGTTGTTGTCGGCTTTGGAAGGCGCTCATAGAATTTAGAGATCTCAATCTGCTCACGATTTTCGAAAACTTCTTCCAGGTTATCAACCGTAGTTGCGAACTCAGCAAGTTTGTTGTTCAATTCCTCCTTGATGTTCACGGCAATTTGTCTTGCGCGTTTTGAAATCACCACCACTGACTGGTATACATTACCGGTTTGTGCTGCGATCTTGTCAAGGTCTCTTGTAACAACTGATGATTGTACTGCCATATTTATTAAACTTTAAGATTCTTCAATTCATTTAACTTTTCAAGGCTGTCTGCGTATTCCTTCTCGGCTTCTCTCAGAAACTTGCTCTCGGGATATTTCTCCAGGAACTCCTTGTAATTTTCTACAACCGAACGGTAGCGCTCTGTCTGTTTGGTGATAATGCTTTTCTGCGCGAGACGGTATTCTGAGTCAATGACCAGAAAATATGCCTCTTCTATATATTTCGAGTCCGGGAAGTTCAGCTTAAAATTGTTCAACGCGATTACCGCAGCCTTGTATTGTCTCATACGGTAATACTGGTAGGCGTTTTCAAATCCTTTTTTCTCTAGCTTCACCTGCGTTGAATTGATCACGTCAATTGCCTGATCTCTGAATTTACTGTTGGGGTATTGATTCAGATACGCCTGCATCGCAGCCATAGCATCTACACTGCTTGATTGATCAAGTTGCGGAGAGGGTGATGATGCAAACAAGGAGTACGCGTACATATACTTCGCTTCTTCTGCGAGTTGGCTTCGGCCATACGTTTCGTAAAATGTCCTAAACTGCTCTGACGCCAGCAAATAGAGCTTATCGTGGTATTGACAGTATGCAAGGTAAAACTGGACCTTTTCGCCTTCGGGCAAACCGCGAACGATCGGTAGGATCTGCTCAAACAGCACCGATGCACGGTAATAGTCTTTCTTGGCGTAATAATTCATCCCCGCCTCATACTTTACCCTCCAATCCTGGCTTCGCTCATATTTTCTGAATTTCCCGCAGGAAACAAAGAGAATCAGGAGACAAAGGAAGCCGATAATCGCTGTTACTTTCCGCATAAGCCCGCAAATATACTATAAGGAGTTTGAACTGTAAAACGCCACGTGGCGCTCGAATCGTATGATGGAAAAACATGGCCGAACGGCTTTTTTTTGAAAAATTCTTTAAAAAAAGACGCATTTTTTGTGCGGGCGAGGGGCTTTTCAAAGTAAGGTTTCATGACTTAACCAGCCATAATCAAGCAAACAATCGCAAAAAATGCAGTCGTAAAGCCCATTTTACTCCAATTTGAGTAACGAAGCGACAAGTATGTTTACCGTAAAAGTTGATTTTTAATCAATCAGCCGTAACTTACCTTTACAAAAAACTAACTAATCGACTATGAAAAAAATTACAACTGTCCTTTGTTTCGTGCTGCTCGGTACACTTGCTGTACAAGCTCAGGAGTACAAGAAGTTCCGCGTTGGAACCGGCCTTGGCTACGCAATTCCTGGTGGAAAAGGTGCGGGTGGTGGTATCTCATGGACTTTAGAGCCTGGTTACCGCGTATCTGATCAGATCCTTGCTCAGCTTCGTATCGAAGGTGCTGCGATCATCAGAGGTACTGTTGATGAAACTTCAGCTTCTTTTGACATCGCTGGTATTTCATCTTACACACTTAATGGCCAGTACTACCTAATGAGTGGCGGTTTCCGTCCTTATGTTGGTGTAGGTTTGGGTATGTTCTCAATCGCTGCAGCAAAGGTTGATGGTGGTACATCAGGTGGTGGTGTTGCTGAAACTGCTGGAACGAAGTTCGGTTTCTACCCAAGACTTGGTTTCGATGCTGGTCACTTCACATTGAACCTCGATTACAACTTCATTCCTAACACGAAAGCTGTCATCGCTACTGGTACAACTCCAGTAACTACTGAATTCAAAAACAGCTACATCGGTATCCGTGTAGGTGGTTATTTCGGTGGTGGAAGAAAATAATCCCCGCTTAGAAAAAACATTAGCTAAAAAGGCTGTTCATTGAACAGCCTTTTTTATTTGTAGTCCGGGCGGTACTGGTGCCTGTGGATGAACCACATCGGACCGCTTTGGTTTATCCTTCTCTTTCCAGCTAAAGCCCTTTAACGTCTTGTCATCCTTTTTTATCTCATGCGGAGGGATGAATTTCGCATCAGGTTTGACATAGGAGGTGAGATTATTCACGCGTCCTTCCTTAAACCGAATAGTAATGTTGCTGCAGATCATGTAATTCATTCCCGTCAACGTCAGCAGCTTTTCATCAATCAAATAATAAATGCTTTCACCATTTCCGATGACGATCATGCGGTGAAGTTTGCCATTGATTAACTCTGCAGTCATACGTCTGCCCTTGATCTGGTTGAAATTCTTTATGGTGTCTTGCGCAATGACAAACGCGTTCGATACAAGAAAGACTTTATCAAGAGTGTTCTTTTTAATTAGCATGCGAATGGAGTCCGCACTCATCTGATTTCCTTCAGACCATAAGACGGGCTGCTTGTAAAAAAACAGCGTACTGTCGGCCATGCGGTATTCTAATGAGTCTGCTTTGCCCTGCAAATCTTTCTTGAAGATCCGTACATTCTTGTAGGCCAAAAGCCGGTCTTTCCTCGGATCTTCCGAGTCGATTGACACGAGCGTGTCGGCCGACATATAAAGCGTATCGTTGTCCTCTGTTACTTTTGCGACATAGGCTTTATTATAAACTTTCGTGATGCCTTTTAGTTTAAAGTAGTCGGATGCCTGGCCGTAGATGATCAGATTTTCCTTCTTGGACGTCATTACCACATTGCCTCGCACTTTACCGACCTCGCGGATGCCATCGTAATCATAATCCAGACCTGAGATAGTGTATTCTTCAGATTCTCCCAATCCGGATTTTACATCTGATTTTTTAGTCGCGGTATTATAAACACCCTTCTGGTAGACGAACGTACTGCTATCCTTGTTTACAACGGTTGTCTCAGTAACAAAGTAAATTACCTTCGTTCGCGAATTGTACTGGAGGCTGTCCGCAGTCATCGTGTAATCCGGATTTTTAACATGGACGTTCCTCTTAAATGACGCCATGTTATTGTTCAGATTGTAATACCCCTTGATACTCGTCAGGGTGTTGGCGCTGTCAACCAGTCGCCCGCCATTATAGTAGAATGCCAGGTTATTAGGTCGGGAAAAGTCCAAATTATCCGTGTAGAGCGTTGCTGTCGCCTTTTTGCGAAATACCACATTGCGTTTCAGCTTCGCCAGTTTGGTATTGCCGTCATAATAGAGCACGGAACCCGTAATGTCGACTGAATCGCCTTCAGTGATATGCACATGGCCATGCGCCTCAACATTGTTTTGTTTTTTAAAGATGATTGCTGAATCGCAGTAAATGGTGGTTTCGTTTTGGATTAGCTTCACATCCCCAATTAACCGGTCAACACGTTCGCCATTCACGCGTCCACCCTTAATTGAATTTGCGCGCTCGAGTTTAACCTGTTTTCCCTTCCGCTGGGCGGTGGCATCGGTGGCGTACACCAGTGTCAGAATTGTTAGCACACAAATGATGAGATAGGACGAAAAACGCATAGATCCAATGTAAGTCATTAACTTTGGGCGTGTTAGAGCAATTATTACTCCATATCGAACGCCATCAGCTGTGCAAAACTACGGATAAAATCCTTTTGGCCGTAAGCGGAGGAGTTGACTCTATGGCTATGCTCGACCTTCTGCATAAAGCCGGGTTTAGAATAGGAGTAGCCCATTGCAATTTTCAGCTTCGCGGTAATGATTCACTCGCGGACGAAGCGCTAGTTAAGCAGGTTTGCAGCGCCCGTAATATCGCTTTCCATTCAACAAGGTTTAACACGAATAGCTATGCAGAAGGTAACAACCTTTCCATCCAGTTGGCTGCCCGACAGCTACGCTATGATTTTTTTGAAAAGCTGCGATCAGCACATGGGTATGACTGGATCGCCACTGCACATCATTTAAACGATTCAATTGAGACCGTACTTCTGAATCTGACAAAGGGAACTGGCATCAAGGGCTTAGCTGGAATTCCGGTTAAGAACAATCGCATTATCAGGCCATTGTTGTTCGCTTCCCGCGATGAAATTCTGAACTATGCCATGTCTCAAAACTTGCAGTGGAGAGAAGACACGAGCAATGAAGAAGACGATTATCAACGTAATTTCCTTCGGCATCATGTCATCCCACGGTTGAAACAAATCAATCCGAACCTTGAGGCAACGTTCTCCAAAACGATCGACCGCATTTCCGGAGCGGTTGAGATGACGGAGTCGTTTCTCAGGGATTTCAAATCGAGCGCTGTAAAAAGAGAGGGCGACCACGTCACTATCAACCTCAACGATCTGAAGAAACAACATTACCCGCATGTTCTGTTGTGGGAGATGATCAAGGATAACGGTTTCAACTTCGACCAATGTTGTGATATCATCGACACACGGCAGAGCGGAAAACAATTTCTTTCATCAACACATCGCCTGGTTGTTGATCGCGGATCGCTGATCATCGCAAGACGTGACCCGGATGAAATACTGGATGTGCTAATTGAAGCGGATCAACATCGGGTATCCAACGGAGTGGCTATCCTCCAATTGAACAAGCATGACAACGGACACGTGATTGACAAAAGCGCTCAAGTCGCGCAGCTGGATGCATCGCGAATCACATTTCCGCTTCGCTGGAGGAAGTGGCAGGCTGGTGACGCGTTTCGTCCTCTCGGTATGACGACTCATAAAAAAGTCAGCGATCTGTTAGTGGACTTAAAAGTTTCAACACTGGACAAAGAGAAAGTCTCTGTGC
>DASWTM010000260.1:0-2280 GCA_036402115.1 Chryseosolibacter sp. | reverse complement strand
ACTCTTGCAGGGAAGAAACTTTGAGTCCAAAAGTCAGGATACTGTAAATACCGAAGTTCTTATCACTGCCGATGCGGCTGAGATGATGTCGATGCCGGATCCGGTCGGTGCTGTGATTAAGATCGGAGATGCCTCATGCGTAATCATCGGGGTGGTGGACAATTTTCATACGCGTTCGTTGCATGAAGAGCGGTTGCCTGTGATCCTTTATCGCAATCAATATATTAATTCCTCCTATGTTTTTGTGAAGTACCAGGCAGGGAAAACCGCTGAGGCAATTCAGGCCGTGGAAGGTGCGTACAATGTGGTCGAGCCTTCCTTCACGATGAAATACTGGTTCCAGGACGATCGCTTCGATGAGCAATACAAAACAGAAAAAGTAGCGTCAACGCTGGTTACGTTCTTCAGCACGATTGCCTTGATCATTGCGTGTATCGGCATCGTTGGTCTTGCCACCTTCAACGTGCTCAGGCGATTGAAGGAGATGAGTATCCGCAAAGTGTTTGGGGCATCGGGACTGCAGCTCGTTGTTCTGCTCACAAAAGAATTCGGATGGATCATCCTATCAGCGATTGTGATCGGTACTTCGCTAGTCTGGTACGCGACAACGGAATGGCTGAATACATTCGCTTTCCACGTGTCTGTCCCCTGGGGACTATTTGCAGTCTGCGCAGTGGCATTGTGCCTGCTTACGTTCCTTATCGTGATGGCGCAGGGGAGGAAGGCAATTGTCTCGAACCCCACAACCATTCTACGGAATGATTAAACGCTAACGCTACTAGATTACATTATGTCAATAACGTTCGCTGAATTCACGCACGCTGATATTCCGGTCATTCTGTCGATGATGCAACAATTCAATGCGATCGATAACTATCCATTTAATGAAGCTGAGCGAACGGAAAATCTCAATGCATTGCTCAACCATCCGGATTACGGAAAGTTGTGGCTTATCCGAAAAGACGATGCAATCGCAGGATATACTTTTTTAGGTTTTGGGTTCAGCTTCGAGTTCAAGGGAAGAGATGCTTTTGTGGATGAGCTGTTTATTCTTCCGCAGTTCCAGAGCCAGGGAATCGGCAAGCTTGCTATCGACTTTGTTACGGAGGAAGCACGTAACGCTGGTGTTAAAGCGCTTCACCTCGAAGCGGAGCATCACAATGAACGCGGACTGCGGTTATATCGCGGCAAAGGATTTAAGGATCACAAACGGTTTTTGCTGACGAAGTATCTCTGAACACGTTGCTGCTAACGCTCTTGTTCGTATGCGGATAGATTTGTTCGTGTGCGGCCATCCGTATTTTGAAATTCTCATTTTATCTTGCCCTAAGCCCATTTCGAAAATGGCCGGATTATTGGAAAGTTCCTCTGATGACGATTCAGGCATTGACCCTATTCAGACGAATTATTGCCCGCAATCCGAGCGTGTATGTGCTGAAAATTATCAGTCTAGCGATTGCTTTTGCATCCTCTTCGCTCGTCATCCTTTTTTCGCTTCACGAATTCGGCTATGACCGCTTTCATGAAGATGCTGCCAACGTCTTCCGGACGGTGAAGCGAAATAATGCCGAGACGTTCAACGGCAATCGCTACTCCAATAAAATTTCTCGTGATCAGTTTCATCGATTTGATTCGTTGCTGACGGATTCCGTTTCCCTTGCGCGCGTTACCATCATGAACGACCTGGTGGCAAAAGCAGGCAACGCGGTTGTGTCAGGTGAACGGATTTATGCTGCAGATGCTCGAATCACCGCTATTCTTTCCTTCAACATAGTGGAGGGTTCGGCAGACGATTTCGGAAAGGGTGGGCAACGCGCATTGATTGCTCAATCACAAGCCGAGAAACTCTTCGGCTCCACCCAGGTAGGCGGAAAACATGTGTGGATCATTTCCTCTAATGGTGATTCCATTGATGTTACCGTAGCAGCCGTGTTCAAGGATTTTCCATCGAATAGTCATGAGTCGTTTCGGTTCTTTGTAAGTTTTGACGATGAGACCGTGCGCTCACTAGGATTCAATCCCGATGAGACGGCCTTATATGGTCGGACCCATGCGCTATCCATCGGTGCCCTCGAGCAACGATTGAAAACAAACGATGATCGGTTTTCCTACACGCTCCAGCCTTTGACAGAAATCTATTTTGGAAGGAGAGTGGTTGGCGAGGAGTCGGTTCACGGAGATGAGTACAGTATATTAATTCTTACGTGTGTTACTGCGCTACTGCTCGTGCTTGCACTTTCGAATTATGTCATTTTAACTACACTGTCCCTGCCGTACCGT
>DASWTM010000259.1:0-3437 GCA_036402115.1 Chryseosolibacter sp. | reverse complement strand
TCACCCGTACACCAGTCTCCGATCAATCAAACCTGGGGGAGTCGGGAATTCTATGTCACGGATCAGGATGGTAACACCCTCCGCTTCGTTCAATGGTGAGCTGCAAACGTGTGCAACCCAAAGCTGAGGGCCATCTCCTTTCTTCTAAAATACCTTACTCGGCAATTTGTCTCCCGCAAATCACGCCAAAAAATCCTTAGCTTTGCACGTTAAAAAAAATCGCGCAGCTAATGTTCGTCAACAAGGTCAAGCAACGAGAATCAGGAATTCTATTGTACGGCATCACGCCACCAAAAGCACAAACGGAGCCTGAAAAAGTTGCCCAGATTGCAGAGAAGTCACTCGCCATTCTATGTTCGCTTGACATAGATGCATTGGTTGTTTACGATGTCCAGGATGAATCTGCGCGGACAAGTGAAGAACGTCCCTTTCCATTCACGAGTGCACTCGATCCCTTCGCCTATGCAAGTGGGTATCTTCATCAACTAAAAATCCCAAAGATCATTTACCGCCCGGCCGGCAAATTCAGCCGGGAGGAGTTGGCAAGCTGGCTGAACGAACTGAAGGCAAATCAATTTTATCCGGTGTTTGTCGGATTACCGTCACCCGACTATGTTGTGAAAACTAGCCTGACCGAGGCGTATAAAATCTGGCGTGATGAACATGCCGATCACTCTGTCATCGGTGCTGTCACGATTCCCGAACGCCATGCTGTCTTGAAAGATGAAGATGTGCGCATACTTGACAAAGTGAGCTGCGGGGTTTCGTATTTCATCTCCCAATGTATCTTCAACGTTGAGTATACAAAAAGAACACTTGAAGACCTTCTTGCCACGTGCATCGAAAAAAATCAACAAGTACCAACTATCATATTCACGCTGACGATCTGCGGTTCGCTCAAAACGTTACAATTCATGGAATGGCTTGGCATTCACATTCCCGATGATATCAAGCAAGAACTCGAAGTTTGCGAAAACCCCGCGGCACGCTCTGTTGAAATCGCACTGACAACCGCGAAAGAACTCATTACCTACTGCCAGGAAAAGTCAATCCCATTTGGTTTTAATATCGAAAGCGTAGCCACGAGAAAGGTCGAAGTTGATGCTTCGCTTGAACTTCTCGCCACGCTAAACCACCTTTTAAAAGCAAAAGGAATCCGCAAAGGCGCCTCCAAGGTTGCATCGTCTGCAGCCATCTCCGGATAAACTGCTCCGGTCACTTTCAGCGTATACACTGTTGCCCGGTTTTGCTGAATGTGCTATCTTTCGTTATGGCTGCAACCCCCGGCAAAAAACGCTCTTTCCTTTTCGGAGCAGGTGCATTATTATTTTGTCTTAGCTCCTATGCGCAAACGGCTTGTTCCTTCGCTGACTTATCTGGTGAATGGAAGGAAGTCGCCAGCATCCAGGGCCAACAATCAAATATCGACAGCTTGAAAGAACTGGAGTCCGACTCGAGAAGAGCACTGGGTATCTGGAAATTTAATGCCGACAAAACATACACACACCGCCATCCACTCGAACGAAGCAAATACAAACGGAATGGCGTTTATACGCTGAACGAATCAAGCTGCGAAATCATTCTTGGCACCCGACCGCGTGCACAGCAGGATGCGAATCTTGAAGTGATGCACTTAGACAAAGATCACTTGATCTATAAAAGTGACAATAACCCCAAGGGGTACTTTACGCATGTGCTGGTGAGATTGAAGTGATCAACTGAAATTCAAAGAAGGCGTCCCACCAATGTGCGGACCTTGTTTCATATTCTACATTCCGAAAAAACCTCTATGAAAACCCTTACGCAATTGTTGGCGGAGGTCGGCCATGCAAGAACGCGGTTTGTCACACTTGCCAGCGCCATCACTCCCGCACAAGCTAGCTTCAAACCATCACCTGACGCATGGTGCATAACTGAAAACGTTGAACACATGTTCTGGGCAGAACATGGCGGCATCAACGGAATGTGGAAAACGTTTGAAGCCTACAAAAGCGGCAAGCCATTATTTACGGGTGAGTTAATTCATCACGGACTTTCCATCGAGTCCATTATTGCGCGAACCTGGAAGGAAAAAGAAATTGTTCCTGAAGTAGCCAAGCCACGACTCGGTGGACCCGTTGACTTCTGGAATCAGGCGTTGATGAGTCTACAACCCGTGCTCACTTCTTTTGCACAAGTAGTGAAAGACGAGAACCTTGAAAAAATCATTCACCCGCATCCCATCTCCGGACCGCTTAACGTAATTCAGCGCTTCGAATTTCTCCGGTTTCACTTAGACCGTCATGCCGATCAGATTCGGAGAATCAAAAATGATCCTGCCTACCCCGCATAAATTCTATCCACCTTTTTTCCGTCATTCAACTAATGTTGTTGGAGTACAGGCCCGGACCCATTAAATTTCGCATTCTCATTATTCACATCAACCATCAGCATTGATGACGAGGCGTGCTAGCACCCAAATATAGAATTTCGATGATACTGGAAATTAAAATCGTGTGACACAAAAACGCTCCATAACACCCGATCGTTTTATCCGGGCAGCAGCATTCGTTGATCCTCAGCCTAATGATGTCATTCTCGAAGTGGGCTGCGGCAATGGATTGTTGATCTCGCTACTAACCGAAAAAATAACGACCGGGCGAATTGTTGGCTGCGATAAGTCTCCATCCGCAATACGCATGGCAACGAATAGGAACGCGGCAGCCATTCGTGACGGAAAAGTAGTCCTTTGCGTCAACGAGGTGAAGGACCTCACTGACGCAGAGCATTCGTTCGATATAATCGCAGCATTTAACGTCAACATATTCCTCAAGAGTGGAACACGTGAACTACCAATCCTCCATCAACTCCTCAGCAGGAATGGAAAGCTCGTTGTCTTCTACCAGTTTCCGTATGAGGTCACATTGGAGGCGGCCGCGCCAATCATCAAAACACTGAAGGAGTCATACTTTAAAATCGTAACGAAAAAGCTTCTCAAGACAAAACCAAGAACCATCGCTATTCAGGCAACGCGACTTGATCCATAGCATCGACAAACTGCATTTCACGCACGACCAACGTCCGGAAGATCGTACCCGCCAGTCGACAAAAAACAACTATCTTCAAAACAACATTCCTAACCCCTTCACGTATGCAACCCTCCACAAACCTCCACCGCAGAGATTTTCTCAAATCAACAGCATTATTTACTTCCGGAACGTTCGGAGCAACCATCATTCCCAACGCTACTCCTGCCGATGATCGTCCGAATGTTATTGGTCCGCGCGATGGATTTTCCCCACACCTTGGTACACTCCTGTCAATGATGAGTTGGATGCGCGAAACAATCTTGTATCCGGTGAAAGGACTCACCATCGAACAGCTCGATTACATTCACGATGAAGATTCTAACTCCATCGGCTCTATGTTATTGCACCTCGCTGCCACAGAGCGATATT